>JAGRLM010000336.1 GCA_020441795.1 Nitratireductor sp. | reverse complement strand
CTGGTCATTCCTGTCACTCAGTTGCCCATCAGCGCGTCGCCAAACTTTTCGCGCAGCACATTCTTGAGGATCTTGCCCGTGGCACCAAGCGGCAAGGCATCGACGGTAACCACCGTATCGGGGATCCACCATTTGGCGACCTTGCCGTCATAGAAAGCCTTCATGTCGTCTTCGCTGAAACTTTGTCCCGCTTTGGGAACAACGATCAAAAGCGGCCGCTCGTCCCATTTCGGGTGCCGCGCGGCAATGACAGCTGCCTGTGCAATGGCGGGATGCGAGACAGCGAGATTTTCCAGATCGACAGTGGATATCCATTCGCCGCCGGACTTGATGATATCCTTTGAGCGGTCGCGAATGACCATGTTGCCGTCTTCGTCGAGGGTCGCCACATCGCCGGTCGGGAACCAGCCATCATGCAGCGGGTCACCGCCATCACCACGGAAATATTGGTTGATGACCCAGAAGCCGCGGCAATACAGATTGCCCTGCGTCTCGCCGTCATTGGGAAGCAGGTTGTCGTCGTCGTCAAAGACGCCGAGTTCGATGCCGAATGGCGGACGGCCCTGGCCAAGGCGCATCTGCAATTGCTCTGCTTCGGGCAGCGCAAGGTGCTTGTTCTTGAGATTGTTGACCGTGCCAAGCGGCGAGAGTTCGGTCATGCCCCAGGCGTGCAGCACCTCGACATCGTAATCCTTGCGGAATTTCTCGATCATGGCCGGTGGACAGGCCGAGCCGCCAACGACCGTACGCTGCAGATAGGGCAGCTTTTCGCCGGTTGCTTCGAGATGCGCGATCAGGCCCTGCCAGATGGTGGGAACGCCCGCAGACATGGTGACCTTCTCGCGATTATACAGATTGACGAGGCTCTTTCCGTCGAGGCCTGGTCCTGGGAGAACGAGTTTCGCCCCCACCATGGGCGCCGCATAAGCCATGCCCCAGGCATTCACATGGAACATCGGTACGACTGGCAACAGGCAGTCGCGGGCAGAGAAATTCATGACATCAGGCGAGATCGACATCATCGCGTGGATGAGTGTCGAGCGGTGCGAATAAAGCACGCCCTTCGGATTGCCGGTGGTGCCGGAAGTGTAGCACAATGACGAAGCGTCGCGCTCATCAAGACCATCAGGCCATGCGTGGCCATCATTGCCGGAATCGACGAAATCCTCGTAGAATTCGAGCCATGGCAGGCGTTCGGCAAGTTCTACGTTGCGCGGTTCCATCAGCACGAATGCCTCGATACCCGGCAGCTTTTCCCGGACACCTTCAATGATGGGCAGGAAGGTCTGGTCGAAGAACAGGATGCGGTCCTCGGCATGGGTGGCGATATAGATCAACTGCTCGGGATGAAGGCGCGGATTGATGGTGTGGCAGACAAGCCCCTGACCGGAAATGGCGTAATAGAGCTCAAGATGGCGGTGGTTGTTCCAGGCAAGTGTCGCGATGCGGTCGGATTTCTTCATGCCGCGCTTTTCAAAGGCCGAAGCCAGTTTGAGCGCGCGTTCGCGGATCGTGGCATAATTGGTGCGGGTTTCTCCGCCGGTCGTGTTGACGGACACTACCTCAGTGTCACCATGGTATTTTCCCGCATGGTCGATCAGCGCCGAAATCAACAACTGTCGATCCATCATCAATCCGTGCATGAATTTCCTCCTCCGCGATTGCCGTGAATGGCTTTTGACATTAGTCCAATGGTGGCAGCGATTGAAAGAAGGAAAATGGGTATGGTGAAATTGTCCGGTGAGTTTGATGCCCAGGTTGCCGCCGCGCATTCGCGCATGGCCGAAGTGCTTGAGCCGACACCGCTGCAAATGAACCAGCTACTGAGTGATCGCCATGCCGCGCGAATCTGGTTGAAACGCGAGGACTTGACGCCGGTGCGCTCGTACAAATTGCGCGGGGCTTTTACCTTCTTTGCAAGCGTGATCGAGGGTGGTGATGCGCCTGACCGTTTTGTCTGCGCTTCCGCTGGCAACCACGCGCAGGGCTTTGCCTTTGCCTGCAAGCATTTCAATTGCAAGGGCATCGTCTTCATGCCGGTAACGACACCGCAGCAAAAGATCATGAAGACTGCCGGCTTTGGTGCGCCGAATGTCGAGATCAGGCTGGTCGGTGACAGCTTCGACGAAGCCTACAAGCACGCCATTGCCTATTGCGAAGAGCATGGTGCGATGATGGTGCCACCTTTCGATGATGAACGCATTGTCGCGGGCCAGGCCGGCGTTGCCAAGGAAATCATCGAGCAGTTTCCAGCCGGCGAAAAGATAGACCTGGTCATCCTGCCCGTTGGTGGGGGTGGGTTGGCATCGGGTGTAGTGCGGTATTTTGCGCTTGCGTCACCCGATACCAAATTCCTGTTTGTCGAGCCGGATGCAGCACCCAGTCTCCATGACAGCCTCAAGGCGAGTGAGCGAATCCGGCTTGGGCAGGTCGACAACTTTGTTGATGGCGCTGCCGTCGCGCAGATCGGTGCAGTCAATTTCGAGGCGTTGAAGAAATTCAGTGCCGATGACGTGATTCTGGCACCGACCAACGGATTGTGCGCGACGATGATGGACATGCTCAACCATGAGGGCATTGTGCTCGAACCCGCAGGCGCGCTGGCAATTGATGCATTGCGCCGGGTCGATCCGGCAAGGATCCGCGGAATGAACATTGTTGCCATCGTGTCAGGCGGCAATTTCGATTTCGAGCGCCTGCCGGAAGTGAAGGAAAGGGCGCTGAAATTTTCGGGCCTCAAGAAATATTTCATCCTACAGATGCCGCAGCGCCCCGGAGCGCTCAAGGACTTCCTGCTCATGCTCGGACCGGAAGACGACATTGCGCGGTTTGAATACCTGAAAAAGTCGGCCCGCAATTTCGGCTCGGTGCTGATCGGTCTGGAAACAACCAAGGCGGAAAATTTCGACCGTCTGACGGCAAAGCTTGCCGATAGCGGAATGCGCTTTCAGGACATTACCGACAACGAGATTGTTGGCAATCTGGTCGTGTAAGTGCAGTCGATCCCTCACACTGCCGGCGGAACGAGCACGAGTTTTCCAGGATATTGCTTGGAGGCGAAGTCTGCCTGTGCCGTCTTTATTTCGGACAGTTCATAGGTCTTCGAAACGAGCGGGCGAATTCGTCCGTCATTGACCATTGCAATCAAGCCGGCAAATACCTCGGCTGGCGTGAAGGTGCAGCCGTATAGCGTGATGTCATTGAGGTAGAGGGTGCGAAGGTCGAGTTCCACCAAGGGTCCGGCAATGGCACCGGAAGTCGCGTAGCGACCGCCCGGCTTCAACGCATCAACAATCCGCGCAAAGCCGTCGCCGCCGACCACATCGATTGCAGCGCTGTAGGCGTGCTTCGCAAGGGCGGCGTCGCGGTCCATGACGTGATCAGCGCCTCGTTCCAGCAAGATGTGTTGCTTGGATGGAGCCGAAAGGGCGGTGACGGTTGCGCCAAGAATTCTGGCGAGTTCGACTGCCGCCATGCCCACGCCGCCCGATGCACCGGTTATCAGGACATGGTCACCTGCCCCCACACCGGCGCGGCTTAGCAGATTGAAAGCCGTGCCATGCGCGCAAGGGATGGCGGCGATTTCGATATCGCTCAACGGGGATAGGCTGACATCATGCAGATGGCGGGCTGGAACGCTGCAATACTGCGCAAACGCGCCGTCATATTCCGAGCCGAGTGACACGAATGCGCTTGGATTTTCAGGAGTGGGCTCGGGCTGGTTGATTGCGCAAGTGACCCGCATTCCGGCTTTGAAGCCGGTAACATCTTTTCCAACCGAAACAACCTCGCCACACAAGTCACCGCCCTGGATGCGGGGGAACTGCAATTCGCCAGCCCAGCCGCCCGAGGCGATGTCAACCCCGGACAGGTCGCTGTTTGTTGCGCTGCTGACCTGTTTTGAATACCAGCCAATGCGGGTGTTGATATCGGTATTGTTGACACCTGCTGCCAGAACACGAACCAGCACTTCGTCCGGCCGGGGTTGGAGAACAGGGACATCCTCGCGCCAGACCAGCTTGTCCGGCCCGCCATGGCCAGTCAGCATCACGGCTTTCATGGTGGTCGCCAGCATGGCCGGTTCTCCTTGTGACTTTGCAACACTGCACTACAATGGAGACATTCAGCAACCCGGGAATGATGATGGCCGAACCAGACAAGATCAATCCGATCCGCGATACCAATGACGAGGCAAGGGAACTGGCCCGAAAGCTGATGGTTGACGCCGAATTTGCAGCCCTCGCCGTGCTGGAGCCGGAAACAGGAATGCCGCTGGTCAGCCGTGTCAGCGTGGCGGTGGAGGCTGATGGCTCACCATTCATCCTGGCGTCCGATCTGTCAGGGCATTCCAGGGCCCTTGCAACGGACGGGCGGGCGTCGCTGCTGTTTGGCGAGCCTGGAAAAAAGGGCGATCCGCTGACGCATCCCCGCATCACCGTGATTGGAACCATCGAGAAACTGGCACGCAAGGACGCCAGTCACGCGGCTCGGCGGGAGTTCTGGCTGAAGAGACATCCCAAGGCCAAGCTCTATATCGACTTCGGGGATTTTTCCTTCTGGAAAATGACGGTCGAACGCGCCCATCTCAATGGCGGCTTCGGAAAGGCGTTCATTCTGGAAGCGGCTGATCTGAAGCCATGAATCAGCGCGGCAGCTTCATGTGCCGGTTCACATCCTTGTAGAGCAGGTAGCGAAACTTTCCTGGGCCGCCAGCATAGCAGGCTTGCGGACAGAAGGCGCGCAGCCACATGAAATCACCGGCTTCCACCTCCACCCATTGGGTGTTGAGCTTGTACACGGCCTTGCCTTCGAGCACATAGAGCCCGTGTTCCATCACATGCGTCTCCTCGAAGGGGATAACCCCGCCGGGCTCGAAGGTGACGATGTTGACATGCATGTCGTGGCGCAGGTCCGAGGGATCGGTGAAACGCGTCGTCGCCCACTTGCCGCCGGTGTCCGGCATTGCAATTGGCGCAACATCCTTTTCATTCACGACAAAGGCTTCTGGAACGGCAATGCCCTCGGCCTTTTCATAAGCCTTGCGAATCCAGTGGAAGCGCACGGGCTTTGCGGTGTTGTTTTCAACCTGCCAGCTGCTTGAAGGCGGAATGAAAGCATAACCGCCTTCTTCCATCTCATGCTTTTTGCCTGCAAGTGTCAGCGTCATACTGCCTTCAACGACAAAGATCACACCTTCGGCTTGCGGGTCGGATTCAGGTGTCTTGCTGCCGCCGCCGGGCGAGACTTCCATGATGTACTGGCTGAAGGTCTCGGCAAATCCCGAAAGCGGGCGGGCGATCACCCACAGGCGGGTCTTCTCCCAGCCCGGTAGATAGCTCGTCACGATGTCGCTCATGACCCCCTTGGGTATGACGGCAAAGGCTTCCGTGAACATCGCCCGTCCGGTCATGATCTGGCTTTGCGGCGGCAGGCCGCCATGCGGTGCGTAATAGCTGGTCTTGTTCATGGCAGCATGTCCTTGAGCCGGAGCAGGGCGATCTTCTCTACCTGGCGGCAGGCGGTTGCAAATTCGGTATCACGGTCATTGTTGATGCGGGTCTTGAAGGCTTCCAGGATCTGCGCCTTGTTCAGGCCCTTCACCGCAATGATGAAGGGGAAGCCGAATTTCGCTACGTAAGCTGTGTTGAGTTCCGTGAAGGTTTCGCGCTCGCTGTCACTCAGCATGTCGAGGCCAGCGGATGCCTGCTCGGCGGTCGATTCAGCGGTCAGTTTCTTGGCTGCCGCCAGCTTTCCTGCAAGGTCGGGATGCGCGTTCAGCACGCCAAGCCGCTCCTCAGTGGACGCTGCGCGGAACTGGCATGCAAGTGCTGCGTGCAACCCGATGGCACTGTCATTGGCAGGGGCGAGTTCGCCAGCCCAGGCGCGTTCTGCAATCCATGCCGAGTGTTCGAACACACCTCCGTAATGGCTGACGAAATCCTGGCGCGACATGCGTGAAGGCCTAATCCGGTGTTGATAGGGAAAAGCCTTGCGCCAATGAGCGGCTATCTCTGCCCGTGTCGGCGTCCAGACCTTGTCGTGTGTCTGGACATGGTCGATGAACCGCTTCAATGCGCCGATGCGACCGGGCCTGCCGATCAGGCGGCAATGCAGGCCAATGGACATCATCTTCGGTTTGCCAGCCTCGCCCTCGGCATAGAGCGCATCAAAAGCATCCTTGAGATATTGGTAGAATGGCTCGCCATGGTCGTAGCCTGCCTGAATGGCAAAACGCATGTCGTTGGCGTCGAGCGTATAGGGAACAACGAGCAGAGGTTTTTCACCCGGACTGCCATCCATGTGATCATCATACCAGTAGGGCAGGTCGTCATCATAGGTGTCGGAGCACCAGTCGAAGCCGCCTTCGCGGGCAATCAGGTCAATGGTGTTTACCGAACAACGGCCAGTATACCAGCCTGTGGGACGTTCGCCGGTGACCAGCGAATGAATGCGGATTGCCTCGGCGATATCGGCTGCTTCCGCCTCCCGGTCATGGTCGCGATAGTCGATCCACTTGAGGCCATGCGAAGCGACCTCCCATCCCGCTTCCTGCATTGCGGCAAGCTGTTCTGGTGCGCGCATCAATGCGGTTGCGACGCCATAAACGGTTGGCTTGATGCCGGATCGGGTGAACAGATCATGCAAGCGCCAGAACCCGGCGCGGCCTCCATATTCGTAGATCGATTCCATGTTCCAGTGGCGCATGCCTGGCCAAGGCTGGGCACCGGTTATTTCCGACAGAAAGGCCTCGGAAGCCTTGTCGCCATGCAGAACGCAGTTTTCACCGCCCTCTTCATAATTGACCACAAACTGGACGGCGACTTTGGCACCATCGGGCCAATTGGCAGATGGTGCATTGCGTCCGTGGCCACGAAAGTCCCTTGGATAGTAGTTCGGCGGAAAATTATCCGGTGGAAAGGTGCTCATGTTTCAAAACCAGTGGGAAGTTTGATTGCCAAATCGGCAAAAAAGACCAAAAGTGCATTCGAAATACCCCGAAGCACAGGATTTGTCAGGTCAAATCAGCAAAGGCTGGGGGTAAAATACGAAAGCGGACAAGAGTCCGACATGAATGAGGAAATGCTGCGCAATGGCAAATGGATGGCTGACAACGCATGTGCTGGATACAGCGCGTGGTGTTCCTGCCGAGGGCATATCGATCACGCTTTACCGCGTATCAGGAAACTCGCACAAGAAACTCGTGACATTGGTCACCAATGCGGACGGGCGCACGGATGCGCCGATCCTGCCGAAGGAAAAGTTCCGGACCGGGCAATATGAGCTGATCTTTGCGGCCGGTGAATATTTGCGAAAGCACGGCATTGGCGGAGGTGAGCCGCTGTTTCTGGATGAAATTCCCATCCGCTTCGGGATCAGTGACGAGGACAGCCACTATCATGTGCCTTTGCTGCTTTCGCCCTTCGGCTATTCAACCTATCGCGGGAGCTAGGCAATGATTGAACTTCTGTGGGAATGGCTGAATTTCGCGGCGCGCTGGCTGCATGTCATTACCGGCATCGCCTGGATTGGCTCGTCCTTCTATTTCATTGCGCTGGATCTCAGCCTGAAGAAGCGCGAAGGCCTGCCGGCAGGTGTCTATGGCGACACCTGGCAGGTGCATGGTGGCGGATTTTATCACATGATGAAATACACCGTCGCGCCCGCAACCATGCCGGAGGAGCTGACCTGGTTCAAATGGGAGAGCTATGCAACCTGGCTGTCGGGCTTCTTCCTGATCTGCGTGTTGTATTACGGTTCGCCGGAACTGTTTCTGATTGACCGATCGGTAGCTGACCTTGCGCCATGGCAGGCAATCGGCATTGGTATTGCTGGTCTCGTGCTGGGCTGGATCGTCTATGACCAGTTGTGCAAGTCACCTGTCGGCAAGAATGACCTGGTTCTTTATGCAGTGCTTTTCGTCTTTGTCGTCGTGATTGGCTGGGCATTCACGCAGGTGTTTTCGGGTCGTGGTGCGTTCATCCATACCGGTGCGCTGATTGCGACCATCATGTCAGCCAATGTCGTGATGATCATCATCCCGAACCAGAAGAAGGTAGTGGCATCGCTATTGAAGGGCGAGACCCCTGATCCGGCACTAGGCCTTCAGGCAAAGCAGCGCTCGACGCACAACAATTACCTGACGCTGCCGGTATTGTTTCTGATGCTGTCAAACCACTATCCGCTGGCCTATGGCACGCAATACAACTGGATCATCATCGCGCTGGTGCTGGTGATGGGATACACAATCCGGCACTTTTTCAATTCCATCCATGCCGGCAAGGCCAAGCCGTGGTGGACATGGCCTGCAACCATCATCCTGTTCATCATCGCGATGTGGCTTTCGCAGGCAGGACCGCCGCAGCGGGGCGAGGAGGCGGCTAGCCTTCCCAATGCGGTTTCACAGAAGCTTGTCGCCAGCGCCGATTTTGATGCGGTGCGCGACGTGGTGACCGGGCGTTGCTCGATGTGCCATGCCCGCGAGCCCGTCTGGGAAGGTCTGGCGCATGCGCCAAAATCGGTTTACCTCGAAGAGGACGCCGATATCGCCAGACATGCAGAGCAGATCTATGTGCAGGCGGCACGGTCAAATGCGATGCCACCAGGCAATGTAACCGAACTGGAACCGGCGGACCGCGAATTGCTGGCGCGCTGGTATGAAATGGCTACCGGCCAG
This sequence comes from Nitratireductor sp., assembly GCA_020441795.1. GTDB lineage: Bacteria > Pseudomonadota > Alphaproteobacteria > Rhizobiales > Rhizobiaceae > BOKV01. The sequence continues at coordinate 4,507 of JAGRLM010000336.1, read as the reverse complement.
CCGCGGCACCTGTTGTGGTAGCGAATACCCAATCTTAAGACCAGTTTGGCATATTTGACCCGGACTGAAACTGGTTCGGGTAAAATGGCAGGCATGGAATTTGGCAAAAACCGGGAATTGGTACGCGGCTGGAACCTGCCGATGCTCGTTCTCAGCCTGGCGGTTGCCTGGTTCGTCCTGCACGGATCCTATTTTGCCAATGGCTATTGGGTTGATGGCCAGGGCTATATATTGGGTCGCGATTTTCTGAATTTCTGGCATTACGGCCTTGCTGCCTGGAATGGCAAGGCGATGGCCTACTACGATGTGTGGAACTACAATGCAGTTCTGGACAGATTGATCCCGGGCTATGATTACCCCAACCAGAACTGGTCCTATCCGCCGCACTACATGATGCTCGCTGCCCCCTTCGGCCTTGTCGGATATAATTGGGCTTTGGCCGTTTTCAGCGGGCTTGGGCTCTTTGCCTACTGGAAAGTCGCAGCACAGCCGCTTGCCCATCGGGAAAGCAGGTTGGCGCTTTTCGCCATGCCGGCGCTCACGGTATTCCTGTTGTGCGGGCAGGTCTCGGCTCTTGTTGCCGTTGCGCTGATTGCGATCTACCGCAATCTCGACGAGCGCCCTGTCGTTGCTGGCCTGATCATTGCCCTGCTGACGGTCAAGCCGCAGATCGGCCTGCTGANNCCGGCATTTCTTCAACACCATGCATGCCGGCAAGGGCATGCCCTGGTGGACGTGGCTTGCAACCTTCATCCTGTTCGTCATCGTGATGTGGCTGTCGCAGGCGGGCCCGCCGCAACGCGGCGAGGACGCAGCGTCGCTGCCCGTGCCGGCCAACGCGGAGAAACTGGTCGCCAGTGCCGATTTCGACGCGGTGCGCGAGATCGTGACCAGCCGCTGCTCGATGTGCCATGCGCGCGAGCCTGTCTGGGAAGGCATCCTGCGCGCGCCCAGGCACGTCTTCCTCGAAGAAGATGGCGACATCGCGCGCCATGCCGAACAGATCTATGCGCAGGCGGGCCGCTCCAACGCCATGCCGCCCGGCAACATTACCGATGTGTCGATGGAAGACCGCGAGGTGCTGGCGCGCTGGTACGAAGGCGCCACGGGCCAAAAGCGCCATTGGTTGTGGTAAGCTGGGGCTATGGCAGGCCGGGTGGCGCTGTAAACCCCGACACCCGATCTTAACCATCCTGCTTCATATCCGGGGCAAACGCGCCTGCGGAGTGGCGGCATGCCCCGGACGATCCCTGCAAGAAACGCGGCCCTGATCGCGCGCCTGAACCCGGTTCTGCTGGGTCTGAGCGTTGCGGTAGCATGGTTCGTGTTATGGGGCTCGCATCTGGCGGGTGGATTCGTCATCGACGGCCAGGGCTTCATTCTCGGCCGCGACTTTCTCAATTTCTGGCATTACGGCCTTGCCGCATGGGGAGACGACCCCGTCCGGCACTACGACCTGTCATTCTACAACGCCGTGCTCGACCGGCTCATTGCGGGCTATGACTATCCCGACCAGAACTGGTCCTATCCTCCGCACTACATGCTGCTTGCCGCGCCCTTCGGCCTGGTCGGCTACAATGTGGCCCTTGCGATTTATACGGTGCTCGGCCTCGCGCTTTATTGGCGCGTCGTGGTGCGCGATTTGGAGGATGGGGAGCAGCGCATCGCGCTTTTCGCGATGCCGACGGTCGCCGTGTTTCTCCTGTGCGGGCAGGTCTCGGCCCTTCTCGCCGTGGCCTTCGTCGCGGTCTACAAGCTGGCGGACAGGCGCCCGGTTGCGGCGGGCCTCATCATCGCGCTGCTTACCGTCAAGCCGCAGATCGGCCTGCTGATCCCGCTGTTCCTGATCCTGACCGGAAGATGGAAGGTGTTCTTCGCAGCGGCTGGCGGGACAATCGCGCTGATCGGCACCTCGCTGCTCCTGCATGGTGTTGAACCGTGGCGTTATTATCTGATTGATGGAATTTCAGTCCAGTCCACCACGCTGGTCGATTCAAATGTCATCGTGCTGGGGCTGATGCCGACCGTCTTCGTCAATGCGGTGATGGTGGGTGTGCCTCGAAATGTGTCGATGCTCATGCATGGATTGGTTGCGCTCTGTGCCATTGCCGCCATGGTCTGGACCGTGCTGAGATGCCGGGACCAGTTCCTGCAATTTGCCAGTCTCATTGTCGCGACGCTGATCGTGACACCTTATCTCATGAGTTATGACACGCTGGTGCTGGGCTGGGTAATGCTGATGCTGGCGCAGCGAGCGGAGATGTCACCGGTCCAAGGTATCATCTATCGCTTCGCCATGATCCTTTCACCGCTGGGTGTCATTCTGGCGCTGAACGGAATTCCCGGCGCGCCGCTTGCCATTCTTGGCCTGATGGTCTGGTTGATGCAGGTGGTGTTTCAGCAGGTGCAGCAACGCCAGTTGGCGACGCTGCCAGCTCAGTAGGCGGATAGCACCCTGACCTGCGGGCTCGATGGCAAATCTGCCAGCGAAACCCTGGTCGAAGTGCCCGGTTCGACTTGCAGCGCGAATTTGTCTTGCATGCCTGCAATGAAACGCTGCAGCGAAAAGGTCGAAAAATAATGCATTGGGATGACGATGCTTGAGCGCAACTGTCCAGCCAGTTCTATCATGCCGGCCTGGCTCATCGTGTAGGTGCCATCGACTGGCATGAACAACACATCAATGCGGCCGATCCTGGCAATGTGCTCCGGCGTCAACTTGTGATGCAAGTGGCCGAGATGGCCGATACACAGCCCCGCTGTTTCAAAAATGAAGATCGAATTTCCGTCCTTCTCGATCAGTGATCCCTCATAATAGATATCCGTCGTTACATTGCGGACCAGCATGTCGCGCAGTTCAAGGTGATGGCTTGCAGGGTCGTCGCCATCGGGGTTCCAGCCACGCAGGACATGGGAAATGAGGGGGTTCGGGCTGTCGGTATAATGGGTGGAATGGGCGTGGTTCATGGTGACGATGTCTGGCAATGCACCTTCGCCGGAAAAGCCGTTATAGTCGGTTACTGCAACAACGCCCTGTGCCGTTTCGATGCGGAAGGCTGAATGCCCCACATATGTGATTAAAACCTCGCCATTCTCGAGTGCAGCCAGTTGGGCAGCACTTCGGGCAGGGGGCTGGTAAGACGCGTTGATGATGCGCGGTCCCGTTTGCTGATTGTCAGCCACTGCCAGACAGGTACTGGGAGAAATTCGGGTGTTCTGACCAGTGTTCTGGGCAAACACGGTTTCCGGATGGAAACCGGCCAACACCATTGCCAGTATCAAGATCGCTGCACTTCGCATGACTGCCTCCATAGCCTTCCCAACCATGGATGATAGGGGCTGTCGCTCCGGTATCAAGCGCATGAAGATCATTGTCTCGTGAACGGTGTCGCCAATTGCGAACACTGCGTTCACCGCATCGTTATTTGAAGTGCGATGACGATGCCCCATTTCCGAGGAGCATTCGATTTTGATACTTTCGGGAAAGATGGAGGTTGCATGACTGGGAATTCGGTAAAAGACTGCACGAAACTCACCCGGCGCGGTGCGCTGAAGACTGCGATCCTCGGCGGGGCTGCACTTGCCGTGCCGCAGGTCATGGTCCGTCCCGCACAGGCGAAAGCGCCGATGCTGGGTGCCATGGTGCCGCAATTCTATCGCTTCACGCTTGGTGACTTCGAAATCACCACACTGAATGACGGTTTGCGCCCGGGTGACGGTCCGCATCCGACCTTTGGAGCGGACCAGCCAGCTGAGACGGTTCAGGCGCTGTTGCGGGAAAACAGCCTGCCGGAGACCAAATTCGTCAACGGCTTCGCGCCCACACTGGTCAACACCGGCAACGAACTGGTGTTGTTTGACACTGGTCTTGGAGCAGGTGCGCGCGCCAATGGCATGGGCAATACGCGCAATGTGCTTGCTGCTGCAGGCTACACGCCGGACCAGGTCGATGTCGTGGTGCTTACCCACATGCATCCCGACCACATCGGCGGCTTGATGGAAGATGGCGCGCCAGCCTATGCCAATGCGCGTTATGTGACCGGAGAAACCGAATACAATTTCTGGTCTGCGCCCGAGCGCATGAGTGGGCCCACCGAGCGTGTTGCCAAGATGGTGGACGGCATGGTGAAGCCGCTCGCCGAAAAGATGACTTTCATCAAGGATGGCGGTTCGGTTGTATCCGGCATTTCCGGCATGGATGCAGCAGGCCATACGCCTGGCCACATGATCTACATGCTGGAATCGGGTGGCCGCAGTCTTGTGCTCACAGCTGACACGGCAAACCATTTCGTGGTTTCGCTGCAGCGTCCGGACTGGGAAGTTGCCTTTGATGCCGACAAGGCTGGTGCGGCTGCTACCCGCAAGAAGGTGTTTGACATGATCGCCGCCGACAAGCTGCCATTCATCGGCTATCACATGCCATGGCCTGCGGTTGGCTTCGTTGAAAAGATGGATGTCGGCTATCGCTACATCCCGAACAGCTACCAGATGCAACTTTGATTGCAAT
>JAGRLM010000335.1 GCA_020441795.1 Nitratireductor sp. | reverse complement strand
CCTCGCGCGGCTCGGCAGTTCCTTCAGCAGGTGCGCAGAAGAAGAAGCGTGGCGGCGAAGAGCCGGGCGCTGGTGGCATGGAGCCGCAACCACAAGGTTGATGATTTCCTCAGCCACGAAAGTGAAAAGAGAACCCGGCCTCGTGCCGGGTTTTCTTTTGTCTTTCATACAGGCATGGACCGGGTGTAGGATTTGGCGACTGCTTCAATCCTGGGAGGGAGAACATGCGGATATTGATTTCAACGCTGGTTCTGGGTCTGTCACTTTCAACGGCGCTGGCCGCCGATATTGCAGTGCCTCCGGGACCTGATGCGCAGGAGCGGCTTGCCGAGGCGTTGATCAATGCGCAGTCGGGAGACACGGTCTGGCTTGGCATCGGACGCTATGAACTGACTGACGGCCTGTCGCTTGATGTTGATGATGTCTCGATACGTGGCATCGGGCCGGACACTTCGATATTGTCGTTCGACGGCCAGAAGGGAAGTGGCGAGGGCCTGCTGGTTACTTCCGACCGGGTAACCCTTGCCGGATTTGCGGTCGAGAATTCAAAGGGTGACGGTATCAAGTCGAAGGGATCGGATACCATAACCTTCCGCGATATCCGCGTTGAATGGACTGGCGGACCGAAGGCGGAGAATGGTGCCTATGGTCTTTATCCGGTGTCGTCGAAAAACGTCTTGATCGAGAATTCACTGGTTCGCGGTGCATCAGACGCAGGCATCTATGTTGGCCAGAGCGAGAACATCGTCGTGCGCAACAATGTCGCCGAATACAATGTTGCCGGGATCGAGATCGAGAATTCCTTCAAGGCCGATGTTCATGGCAACACTGCACGTCACAATACGGGTGGCATCCTGATCTTCGACCTGCCAAACCTGCCGCAACAGGGCGGGCACGATATTCGCGTTTTCGACAATGATCTGGTCGACAATGATACCGAGAACTTTGCGCCCAAGGGCAATACCGTTGCGATGGTTCCAAAGGGCATGGGCGTGATGGTGATGGCCAACCGCAATGTGCATGTCTTCAACAATCGCTTTGCCAACAATGGTACCACGCATGTGCTGATCGCTGCTTATCCCAACGACTACAAGGACGACAAATACATGTTCGTTCCGCGCGGGGTCTATGTGCATGGCAATGACTACGGAGAGGGCGGAAATGATCCCTCCGGCGAGGTGGGCAAGATCATTACAGACATTTCCGGAACGCCGGTGCCGGATATCGTGTGGGATGGGGTTACCCGGATTCCCGAATGGTTCACATGGGTTTCTGCTGAAAACCGTGTCTATGTCGAAGAGGCCGAAGTAACAGGTTTCATCAATCTCAAGATGATTTCGCAAATGCTCTTGCCGTGGAAGACAAGCCCGGACAGGAATATCTCCAATTATGCCGGCAGCCTTCCGGAACCAGTTGCCGTCAAGCTGCCGCAGGATGGAGCAAGCTGAGCCGTGTCTCGACTGATCTTGCGGCTGTTCATGTCTCTTGCCGGGATCTGGTTGCATGCAGGTGTGGCGTGGGCGGGGAATTTTCCTGCGATACTTGCTGAGAAGCCGCCCCGCCTTTTGTCGCAATACGGTTTCTTCAACGGTCCGGGGATTTCGAACCCGGCAGGTGGCGTAGTTGCCTATGATCTCGCAACGCCCCTGTTCAGCGACAATGCGGTCAAGTTTCGCAACGTGGTCGTGCCTGACGGAATGCCAGCGCAATATGATGCTGACGAAGTGCTGGACTTCCCGGTTGGAACTGCACTCATCAAGACCTTTGTGTTTCCGGCTGACTTCCGCGAACCGGAGAAGAACCTGCGGCTGATCGAGACGCGGCTTTTGCTGCGTCAGGAAAAGGGTTGGCAAGCGCTGGCCTATGTCTGGAACGAAGATCAGAGTGATGCTGAACTGAAGGTTGCGGGCAAGCGACTCACGGTTGATTTCATCGACAAGGCAGGAGAGCCGGTTTCGTTTGAATATGCGGTTCCGAACAAGAACCAGTGCAAGGGCTGTCATTCCATCAATGGTGAGATCAGCCCGATCGGGCCCAAGGCACGCAATCTCAATCACGTCGGGCCGAATGGAGTTAACCAGATCGCGGCATGGGTGGAGCAGGGCCTGTTGCAGGGTGCACCGGCAGCGGATCAGACCCCGGCAGCAGTCAACTGGCGTGACGAAAGCCAGCCGGTTGATGTGCGCGCCAGGACATGGCTGGACGTCAATTGCGCGCATTGCCACCGGCGCGAGGGTGCAGCCAGCAATTCCGGACTTTTCCTGACCTTTGGCGAGAGCGAACCGGTCGCGATCGGGATATACAAGCGCCCCGTAGCGGCAGGGCGCGGAGCAGGTGACAGCGCTTTTGACATTGTTCCGGGAAAGCCGGAGGAATCGATATTGCTCAACCGCGTTGCCAGCGTTGAACCTGGCGTGATGATGCCCGAACTCGGGCGCAATCTCCCGGATCTGGAGGCTGTGGCGCTTCTGAGGG
>JAGRLM010000334.1 GCA_020441795.1 Nitratireductor sp. | reverse complement strand
GTAATGGCGGCAGCAAATCGCCTTGAATAGCCGTTCTGCTCCATTGCCGGGATCAGCATCTTGCCAAGGGCGGAGGTGTCGGCAACGGCAGAACCGGAAAGCCCGGCGAACAGGATCGACGACAGGATGTTGACCTGGGCAAGTCCGCCCCGGAAATGGCCGATCATCGATTCAGAGAACCTGACGATCGAGCGGGTGATACCGCCCGAATTCATCAACTCTCCGGCCAGGATGAAGAACGGCACGGCCATCAGCGGAAAGGAATACATGCCGGTATAGACGGTGGTCAGAAGTTTCGAGAAGAACAACGCATCCTTGCCGTCAATCACCAGCGACAGGCCTGGCGCAATCAGCAGCGCAAAGACAACCGGCATTCCCACTGCCAGCAAGATGAAGAATATCCAGAAATAGGCCAGACCCATGACAGCGTTCCTATTCCGGTTCCTGGGGAGCAATATGCGGCAGGTCCGCCTCGTTGCTTCCGCTCATGAGGCCCCACAAATCCCGCATGATCAGTTCGAACCCGACCAGCGCCATCGCGACAAAGGATGCAGGCACGATCATGTAGGGAATGGCCCAGGGGATGGGGATCGTGTTGACCCGGATGCCCCAACCGCGTTTCACAAGGCCAAGGCTTTCGAGGAAATAGCGATAGATCAGCCAGAGCACGAGCAGGTTGATGATGATACGCATGACCCGCACCATGGGCCCCCTGAGCAGGCCGGATATGAATTCGATGGCGACGTTTGCACCTGAACGATAGGCAAAGGGCGCGACCAGGAATGCGGTTGTTACCATCATGATCAACGACACATCCTCAACCCAGGTAAGCGAGTTGTTGAGCACGTAGCGAAAGAACACACCGAGAATGACGAGCAGCGTCATGACAGCAATGAACAGCGAACCGAAGAAAACGCCAATCTGCCCGATCACGCGATTGATCGAGCCCAGCATGGTGAAGATGGTTCGGGTCGCGTTCATCCGTTGATGATCCCTCCGTCAACATGGATGCATTGGCCGGTAATGTAGGATGAACCGTTTCCCATCAGGAAGGCAATGACACTGGCAACCTCGCTTGCCTCACCCATCCGTTTCAGCGGGATTTCGGCCGTGACGCGGTCCAGTCCGCGCTCTGCCACCAGTTTGGCAGGCATGGCGGTATTGATCGACCCGGGGGCTATGGCATTGACCCGGATCGCTGGCGCGAACCGGCGCGCCATGGCCCGCGTCATGCCGACCAGGCCCCCTTTTGCCGCCGCATAGGGGACGTGCTCCCAAGACCCGCGCAGGAAGGCGAGAGACGATGTGAACACCATCGCGCCAGCCCCTTCACTGGTCGAATTCTCCACGATTGCCGAGGCCACGGCATTGCCGATCAGATAGCCGTTGGTCAGGTTGTTTGCGATGGCGCGCTCATACACGCCCATGTCATCAATGGAATGCGGGTCGGGTTCAAACAAACCGGCAAGATGCACAAGCCCGCTGATCCGGCCACTCGCCTGCGCCACGACCTTGCTGCATTGGTCGGCATCTTCCAACCGCGAGGCAACCATGCGCCGCTCTCCGGGCAAATCGCCGAATTCCGCACCCAGTGCATCGAGCGAAGGGCCTGAAACATCGACGCAGACAATCTCGACACCATCAGCGCTCAGCGCGCGGACAGTTTCCCTGCCAATTCCCCCGGCCGCACCTGTGACGATCAGGCTGATCAACCCGTTTCCTCCCTCTCGCGGCACAGCCGTCTACACCAGGTCCTCCCGACCTTGTTGGTGCGGATAGCGCGCAGCAATCTTCGCTGCAGCGGCAAGACATTGCCATTGAACAAACGAAAGAAAACGAATGTGATACGAAGCCATTTCCAAAGTCAACCGCGAATACGGATCTGGTGAACACGAACTGGCCTATACGCAGGCCTCGATCAACGAGACATTTGCCGCCGAACAGATGGATCGAATGGCGTCGCTGGTACAGCGATCAGTGACAAACGTCGTGACATCGGCAATGCTGGCGATCCGGACAGGCGCGTTTCTTTCGAATTTTGATGAATCCGCAGTCAGGATGACATGCCTGGCACCCTTCATGATGGCCTGGACCACCTTGACCTCACGAAAATCGTAGTCGAGCAGCGATCCGTCGGGGTCAATGGCAGATACCCCGATCACGGCATAATCGACCTTGAATTGCCGGACGAAATCTACCGCCGCTTCGCCAACAATCGCACCATCGCTGCTACGAACAACCCCGCCCGCTATGATGACCTGAAACTCGCCATATACCCGTAACCGATTGGCCACATTGACATTATCGGCAATGATCATCAGGTTCTTCCGACCCTGAAGTGCCCTGCCAACCGCTTCTGTGGTTGTACCCACATTGATGAAAAGAGAAGAATTGTCAGCAATCAGGTCGGCAGCTGCCCGCCCGATCGCCTCCTTTTCGCTGCTGGCAATCAACCGGCGCGCATCGTAATCGACATTGTCAACGCCCGAAGGCATCATCGCGCCACCATGGAAACGTACCAGATGATATTGCCGCGCAAGCAGTTCCAGGTCCTTGCGGATTGTCTGGACCGAAACGCCAAAACGCTGCGAAAGATCCTCCACTTCAACCCGTCCCCGGCGGCGAGCCAGCTTCAGGATATCCGCATGACGTGGCAAAATCTGCATTGGGCTTCCCACCGGGCGAATTCTTCCAGCGCAAAGGCTTGCGCCGGATATGACATTGCGATGACAGGAAGTTTCGCACGCGGTTTCGTTTTAGTCAAAACGAAACAAAAATGGGACCAGGGTTTCGTATTGCTCGGCCCAACGGGTCAGCGGACGGCGAACACCGCCTCGACTTCAACACAGGCATTCATTGGCAGCGATGCAACGCCAACTGCTGCGCGCGCATGCACACCGCGATCTCCAAGAATCTCGCCCATCAGGTCCGACGCACCGTTCACGACCTTGGGATGGTCAAAAAAGTCTGGCACGGATGCAACAAAGCCGCCAAGGCGAACGCAGCGAATGATACGCTCAAGATCGCCCTCGCAGGCTTTCTGGACCTGCGCCAGGACATTGACCGCACAAATACCTGCCGCCTTTGCAGCAACCTCGATTGAGACATCGCGGCCCAGCAGACCGGTAGCGGTGAGTTTTCCGTCAACAAACGGCAATTGCC
>JAGRLM010000333.1 GCA_020441795.1 Nitratireductor sp. | reverse complement strand
AAACGGTTCGAATGATCAGGGGATAAGCGCAAGCAATGCTGGGATATATCATCAAGCGGGCAATCTATATGGTGCCGACACTGGTGCTGACCAGCATCCTGATATTCGTGCTGATCGAATTGCCGCCCGGCGACTATTTCGAAAGCTACATCACCGAATTGCTGGCATCGGGTGAAACGGTCGATCCGCAAAAGATCGAATTCCTGCGCCAGGAATACGGGTTCGATCTGCCTGCCTATGAGCGCTATTTCAAATGGGCCTTTGGCATGCTGCATGGCGATTTTGGCTATTCGTTCGAATATCAGCTGCCGGTGAGGGATGTCATTGGTGACCGGCTCTGGCTCACCATCATCGTCACCTTCTTTACCATCATCTTTACCTGGGCAATTGCCTTTCCGATCGGTATCTACTCCGCTACCCGCCAGTACAGCTGGGGCGATTACGGCCTCACATTCCTCGGCCTGCTGGGTCTGGCGACGCCGAACTTCCTGCTCGCGCTCGTGATGATGTATTTCGCCAAGGAGTGGTTCGGAACCTCCATCGGCGGGCTTTACGACAGTGAATTCATCGGCCAGCCGATGAGTTGGGCCAAATTCGTTTCAGTGCTCGAGCATCTTTGGATACCGGTCATAGTCATCGGCACATCCGGTACTGCCGGCATGATCCGTCGCGTTCGTGCAAACCTGCTCGATGAATTGCGAAAACCCTATGTCACCACGGCCAGGGCCAAGGGGATGCCCGAATTTCGCGCGCTGATGAAATATCCGTTCCGCATGTCGCTAAACTTCTTCATTGCCGATATCGGCGGCATCCTTCCGCAGGTCATCTCCGGCGCGGAAATTGTCGCGATCGTGCTTTCACTGCAAACAACGGGGCCGCTGCTGATCACGGCTCTGCAAAGCCAGGACATGTATCTGGCAGGATCATTCCTGATGTTGCTGGCTTTCCTCACTGTGATCGGAACCCTGATATCCGACATCGCATTGGCGTTTCTCGATCCTCGCATCAGGCTTGCCGGTGGGGTAAGCCGGTGAACGATACGGGAAGGAACAACACCATGGCTGGCAATCCGCCAAAGTCTGATGATTCAGCCGTGATCGAGCATTATGTCTCGCCGGAGCCGTTTGATCCGCGTGCAATCGAAAAACTGACACCCGAACAGGAAAAGGTTTTCCTCGCCTCGCAAAAGAAGCTGATGTGGTGGAAGTTCAAGCGCCACAAGGTCGCCGTGTGGTGCGGACTGTTTCTGCTGTTCATGTATTTCGTGGTTTTCTTTGCCGAATTCCTTGCCCCTTACGGCTTGGAAACACGCAATTCGAGATCGATCTATGCACCACCCCAATCCATCCATCTTTTTCATGAGGGCGAGTTTGTCGGCCCCTTTGTCTATGGCTACAAATCCACGCTGGACCTCAAGACCCTGAAGCGGAACTATGTCGAGGACACGAAAAAGGTCCAGCCGCTTCGCTACTTTTGCCGCGGCGATTCCTATGCTTTCTGGGGCATGATCGAGTCCGACCTGCACCTGGTCTGCCCCGCAGAAAAGGGCGAATTCTACCTGCTGGGAGCTGATCGCCTCGGTCGCGACGTGTTTTCGCGCATGATCTATGGTGCCCGCATTTCATTGACCATCGGTCTGATCGGCGTCACCATTTCGTTCATCCTCGGCATCGTTATCGGTGGCCTTGCCGGCTATTATGGGGGCTGGATCGACCTGGTCTCGCAGCGCCTCATCGAGGTCATCCAGTCCCTGCCGACAATTCCACTATGGCTGGCGCTTGCCGCCATCATGCCGGTCACCTGGAGTCCGATCGTTGTCTATTTCGGCATTACGGTGATCCTGGGCCTGCTGGAATGGACCGGCCTTGCGCGTGCTGTGCGCTCGAAATTATTGTCCTTGCGCGAGGAAGATTATGTCCTTGCGGCACGGTTGATGGGCGCGCGTCCCAGCCGCATCATCGGGCGTCATCTGATCCCCGGCTTCATGAGCCACATAATCGCATCAGCAACCATAACCATACCGACCATGATCCTTGGAGAGACCGCGCTTTCATTCCTGGGTCTTGGCCTGCGTTCGCCGGTTGTGAGTTGGGGTGTGTTGCTCAACGAGGCGCAAAACATCAATGTCGTGGCGCTTTATCCGTGGTTGATGTGGCCCGTGGTTCCGGTGATCCTGGTCATCCTCGCCTATAATTTCTTTGGCGACGGATTGCGTGACGCGGCTGACCCCTACAGCACCTGAGCGAGTTCTCTTTCGGTTGAAAGCGATATCGAGATGCTTTCACCGTTTGCAGCCGCGAGTGCGCAGTCAGGCACCGGAAATTCCGAGAGCCTGCGCCAGCCGAAACGCTGGCGTGCTTCTTCCGGGCTTATTTCAACGCCATGCACGGTTCCAGCCAAGTCAAATCGGGTGGGGTCGACATAGAGCCTTCCAAATCCCGGGTCGGTGAGATTTGGAAAGGTTGATGGCTCATAGCCGCGCGCATTGATGTTGAAGATCAGTGCTGGCCCGGCCTCGGCGCAAAACCAGTGGACATTGCTTTCCCATTCGCTCGCATTGAACACATCGCCCGGCCCAAGCACCGCATCGCGCACCAGTTTCATCGCGATATGGTCGCTGTCCTCACGCATCTTGCGCTGGTATTCACGCAGATGGATTTTGCCGGCAAGCACCACCTGCGTGGAAATCATGTTGAAATGCTCATGCGGCGGATGCGCCTCGCCCTCGTCGACACGATAGAGCAGCACCGTATGGCGGCATTCATTGACATGGCGGCGCAGCAGTTCCAGTTGCTGATGGCTTGCCATCGCCTCGCTGATCTCCGGCGCAAGGGCATTGCCCAGACCTTCGCGATCAAGCCAGTTCAGCAATGTTTTCTGGTAGTCCGCGCGGGTGATCCGGCGCAGGCGCAATTCCTCGAGCAATTCGAACAGTGCGCTGGAAAGCGGACTGCGCCAACGATCCGTCTTCGTGCGGACAACAGCCTGCATGGTTTCAACTATCCCCAACCCGATGCGGCACCCAAAAACGATCAGATCAGATCGTCTGCCGCCATCCACTTTATTGCGGGATTTTTTCGGGTCCAGTCAAAAATGCTTTCAATGGCCAACCACGCCTGCTCGTCATGATCGAGATGGTGCAACAATATCCCGACAGGTTCGCCTCCGCGCTGGCGAGCGGTCTCCAGATTGCGAAGCAGATTGTAATGCACCCAGACCAGGTCACGCCCCTTGCGCCCGCCTTTCCAGTGAATGACATCAATATGGGCATTGATCATTTTCACCGGCGCGGCCCCGCTCCAGCCATGCGCCGAAACTGCAGCAAAACCAGCATCGCCAATCCGGTCGCGCACAGCGTCATGGATACGGTTCCATGGCGGAACCAGGATGGCGGAGATTTCGCGCGCGAACAGGTCCCGAAGTTTTTCGCGGCCTTTCGCCAATTCGTCCAGCACGTCGTCAACCGGCCGATGCGTGCCCAGTTCGCAAACCTTCTCGCCCTTTGGTGAATGGCTGACATGGCGAAAGCCGTGAACGGCAGGCGTTATCAATGGCGAATTGGCGAGGCGAGCGGCAAGAGCGGGTTGCGCCGGATCGGGAATGACTGCCAGCAGCAGCGGAATGTCATGTTCGCGGACAAGGGCATCAAGGCGGACAAGGGCCTGTGTGTCATCAATGGCGTCATCATCACGCAGGAAAAACCGCGGCGACAATCCGGCATTTCGCCAAAGTTCCAGTTCTGCATCAAGCTGGTCACGCAGGATGTCGAGCGTCATTTCCTGTTCAGGTTGATGTACGCTCATCGCGCACCTCCCGACTGTTTGGCTTTGGCGAGAACCGGGTCGAGTATCTGCCGCAACTTGCCAGCCGCCATGTCGCCATTTCTCTCATTCAGGGCAAATTCCCTTGCACCGCTTGAAAGCCTTGCGCGCAAACCGGCATCGCCGATGATCCTTGCGAGCGCCTTTGCATAATGCCCTGCATCCGGCGGGTTTGCCAGAAGGCCGCTGCGTCCGTTTTCGACCACCAGCGGCACGCCCATATTGTCGAGCGCGACCGCCGGTGTGCCGCGCGTCGCGGCTTCGAGATAGACCATTCCATAGGCTTCCCTCGATCCTGGCCATGCCAGGACGTCAGCCATCTCCATGAGGGTCAGAACCTCGCCGGGCAGGCATTCCCCGACAAAGTGCACACGCTCCCCGAGCGCTGCCATCATTGCTTCGATTTCATTGCGGCCAGGCCCGCCACCGGCAATAACCAGCGACCAGTCCATCTCCGTGATCTGCTGCAACGCTTCGGCCAGGATCGAATAGCTTTCGAGCTTCGCACCGGGCCGCATCATGCCCGCAGTCAACAGCCTGCAACCGGCATGGCCTTGCCAAGGGTCGGTTGGCAGTTCAGCCCTTAGTGGGGTCGGCTCCAGGAGGTCGGTGTCGATGAACGGCTTCAGCCAGGCAATATGCTGCGGCGCGATGAAACCCGAAAGATAATCATGGTCGGAATTGGTCATCACGATGTTGATTTCTGCCATGCGGATGCTCTTTTGCGCCTCCGCGCGCCATGGCAGCCATTCGCCGTTTGGACCCTGACCGGTCTTGCAGGGTTCGGCAGTGACCATGGGAATCTGCAATCGCTTACAGACCTCCATGCCCAGCCAGTCCGGTGACTTGTCATAGGGGTGATAGCAGAACCACAGATCGGGCCGATTTCCCGTCGCATTCCATTCGTCAATCAGGCGACAGGCTTCGGCATGCGCCTCGAACTTGCGTTGCTCCATATGCTCATGGCCATGACGCTTTGAATAGGAGATCAACCTGCTGGCCAGAAAGGCGTCATAGCCGGCCTTGCCAAGTGCAGCCAGCAACATGCGCGCCATTTGCCGGTCCCCCGAGGGGATTGGATGGTCCGGCGGTTTCAGCGGTGCATAAAACGCAATTCTCTTCATGGGCACCTGTTTGGCGAAATTGGCAGTGGCGGGCAAGGGCTTGTCAGCAATATCACAGCCATGGCGGTTCCATCATTTGCAATCGAAATCGGGATCATTGTGCTGACACATGTCTCGTGCAGTAAAAACACTCATTGAATCTGTTTCCTGCGCTTGTTCTGCGCCATCAAAATGGAGTAAAAAGCTCCAGTCGTTTTTCGGACAGGAAGCGAATTTGCAAAGCCTGGTCGGAGTTTCCGGTTCTGGCGTCAATTACAGGCAACAAAAAGCAAGCGACCGCTTCATGAAACGTCTCGAACACGTCCGCATCCTCATGTATTCGCACGATACGTTCGGTCTGGGCCACCTTCGCCGCTGCCGCACGATAGCACATGCCATTGTCGAGCGGTTCAAGGGCGTCAATGTGATCATCATCTCCGGCTCGCAGATTGCCGGCGCCTTTGATTTTCGTGCCCGTGTCGATTTCGTCAAGATCCCGAGCGTCATCAAACTCTACAATGGCGAATATGACTCGATCGGTGAGTATATCGATCTCGAAGACATCTTGATGATGCGAAAGCTCATCATCCAGCGCACTGCCGAGGCTTTCCAGCCCGATATCATGATTGTCGACAAGGAACCGATGGGTCTCAAGGGCGAGCTTGAGCCGACCCTTGCCATGCTGAAGCAAATGGAATCCAAGGTCATTCTGGGCTTGCGCGACGTGATGGATTCACCTGAGCATCTCGAGCGCGAATGGGCGCCGAAGCAAATGCTCCAGAAGATGGAAAAATATTACGACCGGATCTGGGTCTATGGTCCGGAACATTTCTGGAATCCGCTTGGTGGGCTCGATGTCACGCCCGAACTGCAAAGCCGCATTCGCCATGTCGGCTTCCTGGAGCGCGAACTTCCCTCGGCCCTCGGGGATATACACTTCCTGCCGGACAAATATATCCTCATCACCGCCGGCGGCGGTGGCGATGGCAGCCAGTTGATGGAACAGGTATTGGCAGCGCGTGAGCATGACTGGCAGAATGATTATCCGCTGGTCATGGTGCTGGGGCCGTTCATGAAGAGCGAAAACCGCGAGCGCATTCGCCTGCGCGCCTCAGGCCTTGCCAATATCACCGTGGTCGATTTTGAATCGCGCCTTGAGGTGATGCTCGCCAATGCAGTCGGCGTTGTTGGCATGTGCGGCTACAACACGTTTTGCGAAGTATTGTCCTTCGACCGCAAGGCATTGTTCGTACCACGTACCCATCCGCGCCAGGAACAGTATATCCGCGCCAGCCGCGCCCGCGAGGTCGGCCTTTGCGAAATGCTGACGCCCGACGAGGCGGCGATACCCCAGGTCATGGCCAAGGCGCTTCGCCGCCTGCCGGAAATGGCAAGACCGTCGCAATTCCTGCAGCCGGGTGATCTCGCAGGTCTTGATGTGATTTGCGAGGACATTGAAAGAATGGCAGTTGCCCGCCCACCGCTTTCCGGGGAGCGTCGTCGGGAAAAACTCTCCGCGCAGGTTCGTGCGGGAGAATAGCGTGGGCAAGACCATTGGTGTGGTGCTGAAAGGCTATCCGAGACTTTCGGAAACCTTCATTGCCCAGGAAATACTGGAATTGCAGCGCGCGGGCTTCAGGCTCGAACTGATTTCCCTTCGCCACCCCACCGACAAGGCGCAGCACCCCATCCACCGTGAAATCACGGCACCCGTCCACTATCTGCCAGAATACCTGCATGAGGAGCCGGTCAGGGTGATGCGGGCGCTCTTGGCCTGTATCTTCAAGCCCGGATTCTGGAGTGCCATCTCCGCCTTTCTCCGTGATTTTCGCCGCGATTTTACCCGCAATCGACTTCGCCGCTTTGGCCAGGGCATGGTGATCGCCGCCGAATATGCACCGCGGCTTTCCTTTCTCTATGCCCATTTCATTCATACGCCCGCCTCGGCTACCCGATATGGCGCGATGATCGCAGGCCTGCCATGGGCGGTATCCGCGCATGCAAAAGACATCTGGACCAGTCCGGCCTGGGAACTGCGCGAAAAGCTGGGTGAATGCGAATGGTGTGTCACCTGTACCAGCGGTGGGCGCGATGAACTGGCCTCGCATGCACCGAAACCCGAAAAAGTCTCGCTCGTCTATCATGGCATTGATCTCGCAAGGTTTCCCGCCGCCGGCGCCCATTCGGTTCGCGATGGCAGCAATTCTTCCGATCCGCTGCGCTTTCTGACGGTCGGTCGGGCGGTCGCCAAGAAGGGGATCGACACCATTCTCGATGCGCTCGCCTTGCTGCCCCCGGGGATGAATTGGCGGTGGACGCATATTGGTGGTGGGCCACTGAAGGCCGATCTGGTGGCGCAGGCCGCAAGGCTTGGCATCGCGGACAAGTGCAGCTTCCTTGGCGCGCTGCCGCAGGCCGAAGTCCTTGAAACCTATCGCGACAGCGACCTGTTCATATTGCCATGCCGGGTCGACGAGACGGGCGACCGTGACGGCCTGCCCAATGTCATTGTCGAGGCGCAAAGCCAGGGGCTCGCCGTTGTTTCTACCGCGATTTCAGGCATACCCGAACTTATCCGCGATGACGTCAACGGGCGGTTTGTCGATCCCGATGACAGCGCGGAACTGGCAAGGATTATCGCGAACCTTGGTGCCGATCCCGCAACCCGCAATGCGCTGGGCAGCGAAGGCGAAAAGATCGTGCGGGCCAAGTTCGATCACAAGTCTGCAATCACCGACCTGATTGCAAAGCTCTCCGCATCGCTGGATGGCGCAAGGAAGGGCAGGGCGGCGTGAAAAGGCAACCGGTGATCCTCTTTTACGTCCAGCATCTCCTGGGAATTGGCCATGTGTTCCGTGCCACGCGCGTGGCACGCGAACTGGTGCGCGGCGGCGCTGTTGTGCACATGGTCTGGGGCGGGACCCGCCTTCCAAAGATCAATATCGACGGGTTGGAGATGACCTGGCTCGAACCGGTTCGGGTGGATGGTGCGGATTTCCAGAACCTCGTCAAGCTGGATGGCTCGCCCGTTGACGACGCCTTGAAGAATGCGCGCCGCGATAGCATCCTTGCGCTGTTCCACGAGACACGTCCGGACATGGTGATAACCGAGGCCTATCCGTTCGGACGCAGGCAAATGCGGTTTGAACTCGAACCATTGATGCATGCAGCCAGGGCCGCCAGTTGGCATCCCGTCACGGTTGCCTCGATCCGCGATATCATGACGGAAAACCGCGCTGAAAAGCGGGTGCGCGAATCCATTGCCATGGCGCGGGATTTCTTTGATCTCATCCTGGTGCATGGTGATCCGGACCTGATCCGCATCGAGGAGACCCTGCAGGGAGCGGATGAAATACTGCACAAGGTCCGATATGGCGGACTGGTGACGCCCGAGCCACCCGATCTTGGCATTGCGCCATCCATTGCCGCTGATGTCGTGGTTTCCGCTGGCGGTGGTGCCGTTGGCCATGCGCTGACGGCTGCGGCTCCGCAGGCCATGCAGTTTTCCCGCTCATTTCCGTCCAACTGGCTTTTGATCGTCGGGCCCGAACGCCCGCAGCAAGACACCGACGCGCTTGCCGCCGCTGCTCCACCTGGAATGCGGGTCGAGCGTTTCGTGCCCGATCTGGCGCGTGTTCTTGCTTCGGCCAGCGTCTCGGTCTCGCGCGCCGGCTATAACACCACGGGTGACCTTATGCGCGCTGGAACCCGTTGCGTGCTGGCACCCTTTGCCGGTGGTCGCGAAACCGAGCAATTGCGCCGCGCCGAGATATTTGCTGCCAAGGGCCTGGCAACACTCCTGCGCGACGAGGAAATGACCCCGCAAACCCTGGCCGCCGCCATCGACAGGGCGGCGACGCTTCCGCCAATGCGAGCAGGATTTGACCTTGAAGGTGCGAGCCATGCGGCTGACATCCTTTTGGAATGCTTGGAAAATCCCGGTTTGCTGCGCTGAACAACACTGACAATCTGGAATGATTCCAGTTTGGAATACTTCCAAACTATTGAAAACAATGGGCTTTTTGTTGACAATGCGTGGATGGGACGGTATCAGCATTCCGTCAACTGATTGTGTTGCCTTGAACAGCACGTATTGGAGAAAGTCATGAAAAACATCCTCAAGCCGGCACTCGCCGGCTTTGCAATGGCGCTTGCCGCCACCAC
>JAGRLM010000332.1 GCA_020441795.1 Nitratireductor sp. | reverse complement strand
GCCGGAAGTTATCCGGCATCGTGTTTCCATGGAGCCCGGACTTTCCTCCACCGCGGCCTTTCGGCGCTAGCGGCAGCGGCTGCCCGGCCGGCTGGTTCGCCCTCCTTATGGGGCTTGGCGGTTGCGGTCAAGAAAAGCCGACAATCGTGGAAAAATGTCTGAATTCCGGCGCAATCTGTGGCAAGGTTAACCGCAAGTTAATCAGGGGCACGCTATCCGTTTTCCAGACCATTCAACAGGACACTCCCCATGGCCTCCGATCTTGCAGCCAATATCGACCGCAGAAAACTGATCACCGGCGCGGCAGCCCTTGCGGCCAGTTCACTGATCCTGCCCGGCATTTCACATGCAGCTGTTGCCAAGAATGTGCGATATGGCGCGAACTCGCTCGACATCTATCCCTCCGGCAAGGACAATTCGCCAGTCATGATCTATGTTCATGGCGGCGCCTGGCTTGCCGGCAACAAGGGCCGTGTCGGCTCACAGCCCGCTTTCTACAACAAGATGGGCTACACCTATGTTTCGGTCGGCTATACGCTCTATCCCTCGGCAAGCGTCGACCGCCAGGCCCGCGAGATCGGGCAGGCAGTGGCATGGGTAAAGGCCAATATTTCCAAATATGGCGGTGATCCCAACCGCGTCGCCCTTTCAGGCCATTCCGCCGGTTGCCATCTGGCATCGCTGGCAGCCCTTTCAGGCCTTGCCACCGGCATCAAGGCACTGATTGCAAATGACACCGCCGCCTATGATCTGGCCTATCTCGCCGAAATCAACAATGGCCGCCTGCCCGTCCTGTATGCCCGGCCGTTTTCCGACCGATCGAAATGGTCCAACTGGTCGCCCTACAATTATGTCGGTCAGTCCGCCCGGTTTCCGGTTCTCGTATGCTGGTCAGGCGGCACCAATCGCGACCGCATTTCCAAGCGCTTTGCCGACAGGCTTCAGGCAGCAGGCTATCCAGTCAGCCGCTTCAATGGCGGGTCCTACAATCATATCTCGATCCAGAACGCGATGGGCAGGCGAGGCGACCGACTGACCAGCGCCATGACGGCATTTCTGAGGACCAATGTTTAGGGGCAAGACGCAGTAATTTGACTGAGTCCTGACCCTAATATCCGTCGAGTAAAGTTCTGCCTTGGCCCACAATCAGGCATTGCATTCATGGATTTGCCGTGCACTATACCTTCAGGCTTGAATGAAGGGATATGACATGTTCGGCTGGATCACTCGTGGTTCTTACAAAAAGACTGTAGTCTCACTGTCCGCAATTGCAGTTTCACTGGCTTTTTTATCACCAGCATCCGCAAAGACGTTTGAAGTTTCGGCCGGCAAGCCAACTGTGCTTTTCGCCATTGGTCGTTATGACCAGTCCAATTGCTCTTCCGGAAGGCAGCCAAAATATACGCTCAAGCAACCCGAGCACGGGAAACTCAGCGTGGTTTCACATGCTGTAAAACTGGAAAAAGGACCGTGCAAGGGAAAGACCATAAAGCCTTTGTGGGTGATCTATCACCCGTCCGGCGGCTACAAGGGCAGAGCCACCGGAAGTATCAGCTACACTGACTATTATTACGGCGACGGATCGGGCGTGCCACGCTCCCGCAACGAAACCATCATCCTCAATATCAAGTAGTGTCCTGATCGGGCAGGTTCATCAGGAGCTTGTGCAGCGTCGCAATGCTCGATTGGTCAGCGATACCATCAACCCGCTCCGGCCGGAAATGCCGCTGAAATGCCGTGACCACCGTTTCGGTGTCGCTGTCATATCGACCCGTTTCCCTGAGCCCGTAGCCATAGGTTGCCAACAGGACCTGCAGCGCCGAGATGGGTGGCCCTTCGTCCCCCTTCTGGAAAAAGCGCCCGCTGGAAATTCTTTCCGGCTCGACGAAATGCCCCACCCCGCTCTCGTGCAAGTCCTTCCAGGGAAACAGTTCGCCCGGGTCCTGCTTGCGATCTGGCGCAATGTCGGAATGCGCAACCACATTGCGCGCGGGAATGGCATTTCGCTTCACGATGTCTGCGGCAAGCGCATTTACTGCCTTGATCTGCGCATCGGGAAAACCGCGATAGCCGAATTCATGGCCGGGATTGACGATCTCGATGCCGACTGAAAACGTGTTGCAATTGTCGCGACCACGCCAGCTGGAAATGCCGGCATGCCATGCCTTGACGCTTTCCGGCACCATTTGCACCGTCAGCCCGTCCTCGAAAACCAGGTAGTGGCACGACACGCGGCTCTCTTCGCAAGTGAGCCAGTCAAGGGCTGCCTTGCCGGATTTCATGCCGGTATAATGCAAGACCAGCATATCGATCTTCTCGCCTGAAGGCCGGTCACTGAAATTGACAGCGGGGCGGATGTCTCCCACTAGGTCCGTATCGGCAATGAAACTCACAATCCGCGCTCCAGCCTGACCTGCTCCCATGCATGGTTGATCGCGGCAAGCCGGTCATTGGCGATTGCCACGAATTCCGGAGGCACCCCGCGCGCAATCAGCATGTCGGGATGGTTGTCCTTGACCAGTTGGCGATAGGCCGCCTTCAACGCCTCGTCATCCATGCCCGGCTCCATGTCGAGAATGAGATAGGGGTCACCATCCTCGGGATGCAAGTGCCGCGCCTTGATGCGGGCATAGTCCCTCCCCTCGATGGCAAATATGGCTGCCACCTGATCGAGGAATTCCTGCTCCTTCTCATGCATCAGCCCGTCCGCCTTGGCGATGTGAAAAAGCCCGTCCATGACATCTTCCAGGATCTGCTGTTCGCCGGGAAACAATCCGCTCACCTGCCTTGCATAGCTGTCAAAGCCTGCCACATCCTGTTTGGCGAGATTGTAGAGCCGCGCGACATTGCCGGCTTCCTTGTCTGGAATGGCAAAGATATCTCGAAAAGCCTCCACCTCATCCGGTGTAACAACACCGTCCGCCTTGGCCATCTTGGCCGACAGCCCGATCATGGCAATGGAAAAAGCCACCTGGCGGCGTGTTTCGCTGTCGCCCTCGAAGACCGTGCGCAAGCGTTCGATCACAGCCGAAAAAGCGCCTGTTGCCGCAGTGGAAATGATTTCACCGAATCGCCCGAGAACCGTCATGACGGCAATCTATTCGAATGCGCCGGGAGACAAAAGTTGTTGCCTTGTCCGACTTTGGGCCCAAACCCGATACTACCCCCGACAATTCCCGTTGCAGCCGCCATGTACCGCGTTTATAGCGCGGCAATGACAGACCACAACAACCTTGCCCGTCCGCTTCCCAATATGCCGCTCGCTTATCTGCTTGGCTTTGCAGGCGTGGCGATATTCGGCATAACGCTGCCGGTCACAAGGCTGGCTTTGGCCGATTTTTCTCCCTGGTTCATCACCTTTGCAAGGGCGCTGCTGGGTGCCGCCGCCGCCCTCTCCTTCCTGCTGATGACTGGGCGCAATCTTCGCCACAGCGAGAACGGCAGGATCTTTCTCGCAGGGCTTTTCCTGATTTTCGGCTTTCCGGCCTTCATGGCACTGGCAATGCAGACGGTACCTGCCTCGCATGGCGGCGTCGTGCTTGGCTTCCTGCCGATTGCGACCGCAGCCATAGCCGCGCTGATCGCAGGCGAACGCCACAGCCCCCGCTTCTGGCTGCTTTGCATTACCGGAGCGGTTATCGTGACTGCCTATTCGTTGTGGAAGGGGGATGGCACATCAACCGGCGCAAGCCTGGGCGATCTCTGGCTGCTGTTCGCGGGCCTGTGCGCATCTTCAGGCTATGTGATTTCCGGAAAGCTGGCGCGTTCAATGCCCGGTTGGGAAGTCATCTGCCGAACCCTTGTCCTCAATCTGCCGCTGATTGCAGCTGGCACATGGTTCTCGTTCGAGCCGACATTCCTGTCAGCCTCGCCATCGGGACTGATTGCCATGTTCTATCTGGGACTGGGGTCGATGTTTCTGGGATTTTTCGCCTGGAACAGTGCTCTTGCAATGGGCGGCATCGCCCGTATTGGCCAGGTCCAACTCTTGCAGACTTTTGTGACGCTGGCCGCATCGGCGCTCATTTTGGGTGAACACATCGATGCGCTCACCCTGATCACCGCAATTTTGGTAACTGCGCTGATTTTCCTGACAAAGAGAAGTTGAATTATTCGGCCGCGACTTCTTCTTCGCTCAGGCAGCTTTCAAAAGCGACCGAAGTGAACAGCGCAAACAGTGTAAGGGCGTACAGTACTTTTTCCATGACCATGCTCTGTGTTCCTGTCGATGATTTTGCATCGACTGTTTCGATGAGCCCCTGATTGCACTTCGAACATGATCATGATGGGACCGCATTGCGGCTAAAATCCGGCAATCCGGGGGTTTCTTCGTGCTACCCTTATCCGGCACCCGCCAGTGTCTTCCACACCAGTGCCAGATTGAGCATTGCAATCGCCGCAAGCCATGCACCGGCAATGCGCAAGGCGATGCCGCCCCACCGGCTCTGCACTTGCTGGAGCGCATAGCCACCGACAAGCAACAGGACGGTTCCGCTGACAAGCGTACCCGTCAGGGCTGATGCCAGGGACATGCCCGTCGGCTCATCCGGCACAATGGCTATGGCAATCACTGCGCCACTCGCCGCAATGAGACCAAGCCCGGGAATGGCGGCAATCCTGGAAAAGCCGGCAAGGACAAGCCCCGATATCGCCAGCAACAACAGCGGCGCGTACCAGACAAGCGGCAACCATGGCACGAGCATGTGCAGGCCCTTGCCAGCCAGCATTCCGGCAACCAGCGCAAACATGGCAGACCAGATGCTGCCTCGCGCCATGCGCCCGGCAATCATGGCGGCTGAAACCAGCAGGAACAGTTGCTCGGTATCGACCAGCGGATGCAGCAATTGCGAGGCAAATCCGGTGACGCCCGGTATCGCCTCATGCGCGTTGGCCGCAGCCGGCATCAACACCAATGCCGCAAGGGCCAACCAGGATTTACGTGGCAAGGAAATACACTCCACCCATGGCAATTGCAGCGCCCGCAGCCTTGACCAGCATCGCGCCGCCACGAAATCGCGCGAGCAGGCCGAATGCAATTCCTGCAAGATGCAGAATGCCTGTCGCCAACACGAATCCGGCGCTGAAGCCAAGCGGACTTGCCGCATCCGGCAATTCCGAACCATGGGCGTGACCGTGGAATATGGCAAAGGCACCCACCAGCACGGCAGCCACCCATAACGGTGGCTTGAAGGCTGTTGCCACGCACAGGCCGAGAATGATTGCCGACACGGCAATACCGGTTTCAACTTGCGGCAGCGGTATGCCAGCTATTCCCAGAATGCCCCCGAATGCCATGACCAGCGGAAAGACGACCGGCAGCAGCCAGATAGCGGGCATTCCCAGAAATGCCCCCCACAAGCCAACTGCAACCATTGCAATGACATGATCCAGGCCGAATACCGGATGCCAGAAGCCGGAAACAAACCCGCCTTGAAGGCCGGCGCCCGAATGGGCAAGAGCCGGATTGCCCGTGCTGCAAACCGCCAGCAGCGAGATCAGCATGACCAGGGAAATGTGGGGCTTGCGCATTTTCCGAATTTCCTCTTCACTCATTGCGGGGACGACAACGAAAACAGGTATAGAACCATGTTCCCATTCGCAACAATTCTTCCAAGAGCTTGCCTGGCTGCGATCCTCTTGTCACCGATGGCGGCTTTTGCCGCCAATTCAGCGGAATTGCCTGCCCCGACTGGTACCGTCATTCTGACGATATCGGGCAATGTCGCCAACAAGAACACCGACAAGGGTGCCGAATTCGATCTGGACATGATCAAGGCGATGCCATCCACCACCTATGAAACCACGACTCCCTGGCATGAGGGCGCAACGAAATTTACCGGACCGCTTCTTGCCGATATCATCTCTGCGGCAGGTGCATCCGGCGACTATGCCACAGTCGAGGCAATCGATGGCTATTCGGTCGAGATACCTTTTGGCGAGATCAGTCAGGGCAATCCGATCCTGGCATGGTTGCGCAATGGCCAGGAAATGGAGCCACAGGATCAGGGACCGCTGTTCATCATCTACAATTATGACAGCGACCCGGCCCTTGCGACCGAGGATTACTATTCGCGCTCGGTGTGGTCCGTTCGTGCAATAGACGTCAAATAGGATCGGCCAGGGTCAGCACCCTAGAGGCTGGCCGCACTTCTGGCAGCCTGGTCATACTGGCCGGACAATCCGCGCAGGAGTGCTGCCAGGCGCGACATGTCCTTTTCGTCGAAACCCAGTGTCTTGACCTGCTGCACCAGCAAGGCCTCGCGCAAGCGATGATATTCAGCGCAAGCTGCCTCGCCTTCCGGCGTGATTGCAACCGTCTTCTCCTTGCCGCGCTTGCCGGTACGCACAAGACCAGCTTCGCCCAGTTTCTTGATGGCGTAGTTGACGAGATGCGTATCCTCGATATTCATCACCAGACACAGATCGGCCAGCGTCTTTTCGCGACCGCGATGGTTCACCTGATGCAGAACCAAAACATCCATCGCCGTCATGCCGCCGGTTCCGGCCGCTGTTGCGCAACGCACCATCCACCGGTGCCAGGCATTGACAGTGACATTGAGTGCATATTCCATTTCGGACAGTGCCGGCATCGCTCCGGCTGCAAGATGCGCGGATGAGACCACCGGTCCGATTTCCCTGTTCTGGCCCATTGCTACACTCCCTTTTTGCAAATCATTGTTGACATTTTATCGACAAATTATCAATGATGGCAAGACCAATTGCCCAGCCACACCATCGGGAGGAACAACGCAATGACAAAGTGGGATTTCTGGATCGATCGTGGCGGCACATTCACCGATATCGTCGGACGTGATCCGGATGGAGGCTTGCATCCCCACAAATTGCTTTCGGAAAATCCCGAAGCCTATCGTGACGCTGCCGTGCAGGGCATTCGTGACCTGCTTGGCGTCAAGCGCGGCGAACCAGTTCCCTCGCACCGCATCGGTTCCGTCAAGATGGGAACCACGGTCGCGACCAACGCGCTGCTCGAGCGCAAGGGTGAGCGCACGGCATTGCTCATCACAAGGGGCTTTGGCGACGGTTTGAAGATCGGCTATCAGGCACGGCCCGACATCTTCGCCAAGGAAATCATCAAGCCCGAACAGCTTTATTCGCGGGTCGTGGAAATCAGCGAGCGTGTTCTGGCCGATGGCACCATGGAAAAGGCTGTCGAAGCAGACGAGATCGCCACCGCCCTCTCCGCGCTCAAGGCCGAGGGATATGATTCCATTGCCATCGTCTTCATGCATGCGTGGAAATATCCCGAGCATGAGCAGGTCGCAGCACGCATGGCCCGTGAGGCCGGCTTTACCCAGGTTTCGGTCAGCCACGAGGTTTCACCGCTGGTCAAGCTGATCGGGCGCGGCGATACCACGGTGGTCGATGCCTATCTGTCACCGATCCTCCGGCGCTATGTCGAGCAGGTCGCAGGTGAATTGGGCATCAATCCTGACAGCTCCGCGCCGCAGCCGAAACTGATGTTCATGATGTCTTCGGGCGGGTTGACTGCAGCCGAACTCTTTCAGGGCAAGGATGCAATCCTGTCTGGCCCGGCCGGCGGTGTCGTGGGCGCGGTGGAAACAGCGCGCATCGCCGGCTTCCCGAAAATGATCGGCTTTGACATGGGTGGCACCTCCACCGACGTTTCGCATTTTGACGGCGAACTGGAACGCGCCTTCGAAACAGAAGTCGCGGGCGTTCGCATGCGCGCGCCTATGATGATGATCCACACGGTCGCTGCAGGTGGCGGCTCCATCCTGCATCACGCCGATGGACGCTTCCAGGCCGGGCCCGATTCTGCCGGTGCCAATCCCGGCCCCGCCTGCTACCGCCGCGGTGGCCCACTCGCCGTGACCGACGCAAATGTGATGACCGGCAAATTGCGCCCGGAATTTTTCCCGGCGATTTTTGGACCGGAGCAAAACGAGCGCCTCGACGTGGAAACGGTGAAAACCAAGTTCGCCGCACTTGCCAGCGAAACAGGCTCCACGCCCGAGGAAGTTGCCGACGGTTTCCTCAAGATTGCCGTTGAAAACATGGCAAACGCCATCAAGAAAATTTCGGTGCAGCGCGGCCATGACGTTACCGAATATGCACTCAATTGTTTTGGTGGCGCTGGTGGCCAGCACGCCTGCGCCGTCGCTGATGCGCTGGGCATGACAACCGTGCTCATCCACCCGTTCTCGGGCATCCTATCGGCCTATGGCATGGGCCTGGCGCAGGTTCGCGCCAACCGCACCCGCGCATTGGTCAAACCGCTTGATGCTCATCTTGAATCAGAACTTCACCAACTTGAATCAGAACTCAAGGCTGAAGCGGAATCAGAACTTTCAGGGCAGGACATAAGTGACTCTGATATCAGCACTTTTTCGCGCGCCCATATTCGCTATGACGGCACCGACACACCGATCCCGGTGACCCTTGCCGACCCCGGATCCATGGCAGCAGCCTTCGAACAGATCCACCGCAAGCAGTTCGGCTTCATCTTCGAGAACAAGCGACTGATCGTCGAGGCAGTGGAGGTCGAGGCTGTTGGTGCAGGTGCCGGTATTGTCGAAACAGGTTCCGATCTGGAAGTGGCAGATGCATCGCCGTCATCCACCGTTCCCATGTTCTCCAATGGGTCCTGGCATGGTGCAGCGATCCATCGCCGCGAAACGCTGAAGCCCGGCAACCGGATGGCAGGCCCTGCCCTTATCATCGAGCCGCACCAGACCATCGTTGTCGAGCCGGAATGGCAAGCCGAAATCAATGCGCTCGGCCACGTCGTGCTGACGCGTGCCATACCCAAGAGCCGCGACCTTGCCATCGGCACCACGGCCGATCCGGTCATGCTCGAAGTCTTCAACAACCTGTTCATGTCGATCGCCGAGCAGATGGGCGTCACGCTGCAGAACACTGCCTATTCGGTCAACATCAAGGAACGGCTCGATTTCTCCTGCGCTGTCTTTGCCGCAGACGGTTCGCTCGTTGCGAATGCTCCGCACATGCCAGTGCATCTTGGATCCATGGATCGCTCGGTCGAGACGATCATCGAATTGAACAAGGGCAACATTCATCCCGGCGATGTGTTCATTCTCA
Organism: Nitratireductor sp.; assembly: GCA_020441795.1. Classification (GTDB taxonomy): domain Bacteria; phylum Pseudomonadota; class Alphaproteobacteria; order Rhizobiales; family Rhizobiaceae; genus BOKV01. Next base: position 3,000 of record JAGRLM010000332.1, on the reverse strand, counting down.
ATGCCCCCTATAACGGCGGCACCCACCTTCCCGACATCACCGTCGTTACCCCGGTTTTCGACGACGCGGAAAAGGACATCCTGTTCTATGTCGCCTCGCGCGGCCACCACGCCGATATCGGCGGCATGGCTCCGGGAAGTGCAACCCCACGGGCCACGCATGTCGATGAGGAAGGCGTGCTGATCGACAATTTCCGGCTGGTCGAGCGCGGCATCATTCGAGAGAAGGAAATGATGGAAGTGCTGACCAACCATCCCTGGCCAGCACGAAATCCCGCACAGAACATGGCTGACATCCGCGCCCAGATTGCCGCCAATGAAAAGGGCGTCAACGAATTGCGCAAGATGGTTTCCCATTTCGGCCTGCCGGTGGTGCAAGCCTATATGGGGCATGTCCAGGACAATGCCGAGGAAAGCGTGCGTCGTGTCATCGATGCGTTGAGCGATTGTGAATATACCTATCCTACCGATAACGGCCAGCAGATCAGGGTCGCAATCAGCGTTGACAAGGCAAGGCGCGAGGCGACCGTCGACTTCACCGGAACCTCCGATGTTGCAAAGAACAACTTCAACGCACCAGAGCCGGTGACCCGCGCTGCCGTGCTTTATGTTTTCCGTCTGATGGTGGAAGCGCCGATCCCGATGAATGCCGGCTGCCTCAAGCCGATCCGCATCATCATCCCCGATGGCTGCATGCTGAAGCCGCAATATCCGGCGGCCGTCATCGCAGGCAATACCGAGACGAGCCAGCACGTCACCAACTGCCTGCTGATGGCCCTGGGTGCGCTTGCCAATGCGCCGGGCACCATGAACAATCTCACCTACGGCAATGCGCGCTATCAGAACTATGAAACCATCTGCGGCGGGGCTCCGGCCGGTCGGATGAACAATGGTCGCGGTTTTGCAGGTGCCAATGCCGTGCATGTCCACATGACCAACACCCGCATGACCGACCCGGAAATCCTCGAAATGCGCTATCCGGTCGTGCTGGAGGAGTTTTCCATCAGGGCTGGCTCGGGCGGCAAGGGCAGGTTCAATGGCGGCGACAGCACACGGCGCGTATTGCGTTTCCTCGAGGACATGGAATGCGCCATTCTTTCATCCTCGCGCAAACACGCGCCGCGCGGCCTCGATGGCGGCGGCGATGGTGCTGTCGGGAAGACAGAAATCCGCCGCCTCGACGGCACGATGCAGGAACTGGCCCATTGCGACCAGACTTCGCTCAAGGCAGGCGAGGCAGTGATTGTCTCAACCCCTGCCGCAGGCGGCTATGGGAGCCTGTGAAACGAAAATGCGCTCACCCTCGACCGGCATCAAACTGTTCGTTGAAATGCCGGTCGACATAACTTACCCAATGCGCGAAATTTTCTTCAAGCACGCTCACATCGCGCGCAATCTCGCTTGCGCCGTCTTTTGCGCCTGATTTGAGATCAGCGTGAATTTTCCCTGCCTGGTCAGCGAGCTTTCCAGCGTCTGTCAGATGCGCTGCAACGTCACCACCCTTGGCAGTAATGGTCTTGATCTTGCCGTGAATGCCATCGCGCACGGCATCAATCCTGTCAGCCAGGGATTGCAAATCGGATTTCCCGTTCATTTTCCATCTCCTTGCATGGACCGCAGCCAACCACATTGCTGGCTGCCGGGAACTTCAAGTGGTGATCAGTTGTGGCGAAAAGGCGTCAGACAACCTGCCCCGCCGCATCTGCGGGCATGACCGGCAAATTTTGCGGATATCGCCTGGCCGAATACCCCGGTTCCCTGGGAGATTTGCGAAGGCTCCAATTTCGCGCCATAGCGACCTTCGGGCGCGCACAAAAGCAATCCGAAAAGAGGACGAAAAGCGTTCCGGTCAGCAAGCAACCTTTGGGACAGATCGCCCGGCCGGACACCGATACACGCCAGTCTGGAGCCAAGTTTCTGACAATTCACGCTGGATTCACGCACCAGGGCGTAGAATTTGCCCCGCAATCGGTCATTTGGCAATTGCGGGGGTTGGGGAATTGGAAAAATCAGGGTCTCGCATCGCAATGTCGCTTCTGGCAGCAGCGGGATTGATCAGCGGCTGTACGATCAATCCCACACCGGTCGGATTTGAACCCGTTCCCGAAAAGCCAGGGGAATGGAGGTTTAGTTCAGACCTTACCGCCACGATTGTTCAGAAGCTGCACTGCGAAGCACGCGATGCCATGCTGGACATTGCAGTCGGCTTTCTGCAAAGCAGCTCCGACTTTCTTGACTATGGGTATACCAGACAAATACTCGAAAATTATCGGAAAGACCCCACAGCAATCACAAAAGCCGAGGTATGGGATTTTCATCCGGTTGCGCAAACCATCGCAAGTTTCTTTGGCAACTCAACTGTGAAGATGAAGTTCATCTTGACGGGTTACGAGTCAAATACGGGGACCATTCAAGCCAGCCTTAATCCGTCAGGCGGAACCAATCCCGTAAGCCTCAAAATCAACGATCACTCTTCGCAGTTGGAAAGGAAAAACAAAAGAACGATCGACGAAGACTCGTTCAGCTTCTACAAGTTGAACGAAATTGACTGCCCTCAGGATAATCATCAAAATTATAGGTTTGCGTATCGCTTGAACAACTTTAATTACCCGCTCACGGGAAACATAGATTTAATAAAACCCGTTTTCACCTTTGTTCGATACACGTTGTCAAATGTTGAAGACAAAAGAAACAGGCAAATCGCAGAAGCAGCCATTCATGTTGCGTCACTTGAAATTATCAAGAAAGAAACAAAAAACAAAAAGTCAATTGAAAATCAAATATCCTATTTCAAGTCAGGAGAGTTTTTCTCGATATGTGAAGGCGATTACGAAGATAAAAAATACAAAGAATGTATGGACAAGAAAGAAAAATCAAAAACTGACATAAAAGAAACTGTAAAACAATTTGTTGAATATGGATATAATATATCCGAATGCAAATTAACAAATTACAATAAAATCAAATATGGTGCAGAAAAATTATACAAAGATACCATAGC
>JAGRLM010000331.1 GCA_020441795.1 Nitratireductor sp. | reverse complement strand
GCGTCACTCCGTTCATGAAAATCGCTCACATGGCGGAGGCGTTCAACCTGCCGGTGACCAGCCATGGCGCGCATGACATAACGGTGCATCTGCTTGCTGCGGTACCAAACCGGTCCTATCTCGAAGCCCATGGCTTTGGCCTTGATGAATTCATCGAAGAACCGTTGAAGATAGTCGATGGCAATGCAATGGCACCCGATCGACCGGGCCATGGTATCGCTTTTGACTGGAAAGCCCTGCAGCGTTTGTCTCAACACTAGAAAGTCCGATCATGCTTACGTCAGAGCAAAAGCAATTCTTCAACACGAACGGTTATCTCGTGGTCGAGGATGTTCTCGACCAGCAGAATGTCCTTGCTCCGGTACGGCGCGAATATACGGCTCTGCTCGACGATCTGTACGCGGCCTGGCACGCCAGGGGCGAGGTCACCATTCCGCCCGGCAAGCTGGATTTTCACGGCAAATTGCTCGAAGCCTATCGGGCCGGTTGTGACTGGTTCCAGCCGATGGACATATCGCTGCCCGGTGATCGCATTACGCTGGACACGCCAATGCATTTCGGTCCGGCCATCTTTGACCTGGTCACCAATCCTCGCCTCCTGGACATGGTTGAAGACCTCATCGGTCCCGAAATTACATCAAACCCGATCCAGCATGTGCGCATCAAGCCTCCTGCCGGTGATCTTCGCGACGATGAAGTCCGTGCGCATATCACGGCGACCGACTGGCATCAGGACCGTGGGGTCACCCATGACGAGGCAGATGAAACAACCATGATCACGGTCTGGTGCGCGGTCTCCGATGCGACAGTGGAAAACGGCTGCCTGCAGGTGGTGCCGCGCAAGCCTGACACCGCGATCCTGCCCCATTGCCCGAAGAAGCAGACGGCAATTGCAGACGGATTTGTGGACGAGGCTTCAGCCATTCCACTCCCTGTCCGCAGCGGTGGCGTGGTGATTTTCCATCCGCTCACGCCGCACGCCTCCCTTGCCAACAAGACCGACGGTTTTCGCTGGTCGTTCGACCTTCGTTTCAACGTGACTGGGCAGCCGACCGGCCGCGCGCATTTCCCGCATTTCATTGCCCGCAGCCGCTCCAACCCGCAATCTGAATTGCATGACTGGCGTCAATGGCGTGCCATGTGGGAAGAGGCAAGGGCGCGACTGGCAGTTGCGCCGCATATCAACATCCACCGCTGGGCCAGCGATGCGCCCTATTGTGCCTGAAAGACCACGATGACCGACTTCATACGACTGCACGCTGCCGACAATGTGGTGACCGTAACCCGCCCGATCGAGGCCGGTACGGCTATCGAATCCGCTCATGCTTCGGGCCTTGTGCCGCGAGGCCACAAGGTAGCAACCTGTGCCATCGCGAAGGGAGAGGCGGTGCGCAAATATGCCCAGGTGATCGGATATGCTGCAACGGACATTGCCCCCGGCGATCATGTCCACACCCACAATCTCGAATTTCGAAATGTCGATGCACAATACGAGTTCTCGACCGATTTGCGGCCCGTGGCGATGGTGCCGGAGGCGTCGCGCGATACCTTCATGGGCTATCGCCGTGCCAATGGCAGTGTCGGCACCCGCAACTATATCGCGGTTCTGACTTCAGTGAATTGCTCGGCAACTGCAGCGCGCATGATTGCCTCCGCCTTCGGTCCGGACGAACTTGCACAATATCCCAATGTCGATGGAGTGGTTGCCTTCGTCCATGGCACCGGTTGCGGCATGGCAGGCTCGGGCGATGGCTTCGAGGCATTGCAGCGCGTCATGTGGGGCTATGCCCGTCATCCCAACCATGCCGGTGTGGTGATGGTTGGACTCGGTTGCGAGATGAACCAGATCGACTGGCTGCTGGAAGCCTATGGCATCAAGAAGGGGCCGCTCTTCCAGACGATGAACATCCAGGATGTTGCCGGCCTCCGCCGCACGATTGAGCTTGGCATCGAAAAGGTACGCGCCATGCTGCCTCTGGCCAACGAGGCAAGGCGCGAACCATGCCCTGCTTCCGAACTGATGGTCGGGCTGCAATGCGGCGGTTCCGACGCTTGGTCGGGCATTACCGCAAATCCGGCACTTGGTCAGGCATGTGACTTGCTGGTCGCCCAGGGGGGCACCGGGGTTTTGGCGGAAACCCCGGAAATTTATGGTGCAGAGCATTTGCTGACGCGCCGCGCCATTGATCGCAGGACCGGCGACAAGCTGATCGGGCTGATCCGCTGGTGGGAAGATTACACCGCCAGGAACAAGGGCTCGATGGACAACAATCCCTCGCCCGGCAACAAGAAGGGGGGCCTTTCCACCATTCTGGAAAAGTCGCTTGGCGCTGCCGCAAAGGGCGGAACAACGCCACTCACAGGTGTCTACAAATATGGCGAGCCAATTACCGCCAGGGGTTTTACCTTCATGGATTCGCCGGGCTATGACCCCGCCTCGGTTACCGGCCAGATTGCCTCTGGCTGCAACCTGATTGTCTTCACCACCGGCCGCGGCTCGGCTTTCGGCTCAAAGCCGTCGCCCTGTATCAAGATTGCCACCAATACCGAAATGTACAATCGCATGAGCGAGGACATGGATGTCAATGCCGGGGCCATGCTGTCGAACGGTGTTTCGCTGGAGGCAATGGGTCGCGAGATATACGAGCTCTTTCTTCGTGTAGCCTCAGGCGAGCAATCAAAGTCCGAATCCCAGGGTCTGGGCGACTACGAATTCGTGCCCTGGCAGATCGGGGCGACGATGTGAAACGCGTCATCGTAGCAGGGGCAGGCCTCATCGGCACACGGCATATCGCCGAGGTGGAGCGCAACGCTTCCTGTCTGCTGGCAGCCATCGTTGAACCGGAAGCACACCGGGCAGCGCAATTCGGGGTTCCGGTCTTTGCGTCCATCGAGGACGTCACCGCTGACGCTGACGGCATTATCCTGGCGACCCCGACACGATTGCATTCGTCACAGGCAATTGCCTGTGCCAGGCGCGGCTGGGATGTGCTGGTGGAGAAGCCTGTCGCAGACACGGTTGCCGCTGCAACCGCCATGGATGCGGCAGCGCGGTCTGCCGGAACAAGCATCCTCGTCGGTCACCATCGCAGGCATCACCCGCGTGTCGCGAGGTTGCGGGAATTGCTCGATGCCGGCGAAATAGGTGAACCGCTGCTGGCAACGGCGCTGTGGACCGTCAGGAAACCGGACGACTATTTTGCGGGAAACTGGCGGAGCGGATCTGACGGATCTCCAGTCCTGATCAATGCAGTCCATGACATTGACCTGCTGCGCCATCTGTTCGGCGAAGTGATTCTCGTTTCCGCTTGTGGTTCAAACCTTGTGCGTGGCTCCGACCGTGTTGAAACGGCAGCGATCATGCTGCAATTTGAAAATGGCATGGTGGCGACAGTCGTCCTTTCGGATGCTTCACCGGGGCCTTGGGGATTTGAAAGCGGCACCGGGGAAAACCCGAATATCGGCTCAACCGGGCAGGACATGCTTTTCATTTCCGGCACACTTGGCGCCGTGTCCTTTCCCTCCCTGACGCTTTGGACCGGTTCGTCAGATTGGTCACAGGCACCGCGCCCAAAGATTGATGCAGAAATCCCTGCCATGCCGGAAGACACCCCCTTGCAGCGCCAACTCGCCCATTTTGTTGCCGTCATGAACCGCGAGGCGGAGCCTTTGATCAATGCGGCTGATGCCGCCAGAACACTTGCCGTTACCCTTGATGTCGAAGCGCAGATCAAGGCAAGGGGCGTACCGGTTTCGCGCAATGCCGCAACCGGTTCATGACCGACAGGAGAAAGAACATGTCAAAACCGTCAATCGGCTTCATTGGCCTTGGTCTGATGGGCTCTGCAATGGTTCAACGGCTACTCGACTGCCAATACGGATTGACGGTTATTGCCAATCGCAGCCGAACCAATATTGACCTCGCGACCAGCCGTGGCGCAACGGAAGTTTCCTCGGCGCGCGAAGTTGCAGCGGCATCCGATATCACCATGCTTTGCATGGACACTTCTGCCTCGGTGGAAAGCCGGATGTTTGGCGAGGATGGGGTCATTGCCGGGCTGAAGCCTGGTAGCATCGTGATCGACTTTGGCACTTCGTTGCCAGCATCGACAAAGCGCATTGGTGCGGCTGTCGCTGCTGCCGGGGGCACTTTTCTCGATGCGCCGCTGGGGCGTACGCCGAGCCATGGCCGCGAGGGCAAACTCAACATCATGTGCTCAGGCGAGCCCACAGCCTTTGAACGCATCAAGCCGGTGCTTGACGATCTCGGCGAGAATGTCTTTCATCTCGGTGCGCTCGGTTCCGGCCATACCATCAAGCTCATCAACAATTTCTTCGCCATGACCACTGCCTGTGCGATGTCGGAGGCATTTGCCATGGCTGACATGACTGGCGTCGATCGTGACAAGCTCTATTCGGTCATGTCGGCAGGGCCCTTGCGCTCGGGCATGATGGACTTCATCAAGGCTTATGCGGTAGATGGCGATCCGAACCAGCTTGCATTCGCCATCCGAAATGCCAGAAAGGATATCGGATATTACTCCACCATGGCCGAAGAGGCCGGAGCGGTTTCGGTAATGTCCACTTCGGCCAGGTTGGCACTGGGGCTTGCCGATAGCGGCGGGCAGGGCGACCGGATGGTCACGCAAATGGTCGACTTCCTTTCTTCGCTGATGCGCAAGCAATCATGACCCTTCAACATCCACAGCATGGAGCCGAGCTAAGATGGCTGGCATAGCCGCAAGACCCAATGAAGACCGGCCCATGCTCGGCATCGTCCTGATGCTGCTGACCTATTTCTTCTTCTCTTGTGTCGACGTGTCGGCCAAGTGGCTTGCATTGGCAGGACTGCCTGCATTCCAACTGGCTTTCATGCGCTATTTCGGTCATTTCATGATCTCAATGAGCCTGATCGCCCGGCATGGCGGCTCACTTTCCCGCTTCGGTACCGATCATGTTGGCCTGGTCTTGCTCAGAGCCTCGATGCTGGCTGGCTCCACGATCCTCAACTTCATAGCAATCCGCTATCTGCCCTTGACCCTGACCTCCACGATCCTGTTTTCTGCGCCAATCATCATCTGCGCCTTGTCCGGCCCGTTCCTGGGCGAGAAAGTGGGTGTCTGGCGCTGGGCTGCAATTCTGGTCGGTTTCGTCGGGATATTCATTGCTATTCGCCCGTTCGATGCGAGTTTCCACTGGGCAGTTTTCCTGTCGCTGGGCAACGCCTTTGTCTTTGCCGGATATTCCCTCATCACCCGCAAGCTCGCTGGCACAGTCTCCTCCGACACGATGCAGCTTTACAGCGGATTGGTCGGCTCGGTGGCGCTGGCCCCGCTGGCACTGTTTTATTGGCAGGCGCCCGGTAGCCTGATGCATTGGGCCATGCTGATCGGCATGGGCGTGTTTGGCTGGGTCAGCCATGAAATGCTGACACGCGCCCATGGCTATGCGCCAGCCAGCGTGCTCACCCCGTTCTTCTATGTCTTCATCATCTATCTGGGCATATGGAGCTATTTCGTCTTCGGCACCTTGCCTGATCGCTGGACAGTATTGGGCGCATTGGTAATCATGGCTTCGGGCTTGACAATCTGGCTTCGCGAACGCTGGCTGGCACGCCATGACCCTGGAAGATTGGTCACGCGGGCGCCGGTAGAGGCAAATGCCCATCCCTGAATTTACCTGCAACTGCCCAAATAAACGCGAAATCGGCCTGTTTCGAGCGTTTTCGGCTGTTCCTGCCCTTGAAGCCACCAATCATCACTGACATTTAGGAAGTCAGTGATTTCAATGGTGATTCGATATCAATGACATCGGTTGGCTCAAATGCCGCGCGACTATTCCACTGGTTGCGCTCCCGACTGGGCGAGACGCCACCTGCCGCGACCACCAATGCGGCGGATGATGCACGTTTCTCCATCGAGGCAACGCATGTCCAGGCCGCAGCCCTGCCGTGGCGCAAGACCAAGGCAGGAATCGAGATCATGCTGATCACCAGCCTCGACACAGGCCGATGGATCTTGCCGAAGGGTTGGGTCGAGAAAGGGGAAACCCCGCGCGATGCTGCGATTCGCGAAGCCCGTGAGGAGGCGGGCCTCAAAGGCAAGGCAGCAAGTGCGGCGCTGGGAAGCTATTTCTACGAAAAGGCCTCCAAGAACGGCGAGATTCGCCATTGTGCGGTCGATGTCTTTCCGCTGCAGGTGGAGAGCCAGGCGAAGAAGTGGCCGGAAATGACCAAACGCGAATATGCTTGGATGTCGTTGCAACAGGCCTCGGCCAAAGTCGATGAACCTGACCTCTCGGAATTGATTCTCGGCTTCGATGCTTCCCGGATCAAGAAGTCGGCCTGAGATCAGCAGGGCAATATCCCTTCCTGAAATTATCGCCCCTGAAGGCTTTGCAATCACCTTGCCCAAAGGCGGTCGGCACTGCATAAAAGGCTGGACAACATGGGAGGATCCGGGATGGAACTGGCCAAAAATCGCTTCAAGCACGCGATAGCCGAAGGTGACTTGCAGATCGGGCTTTGGAGCAGTCTTTGCAGCAATCTGGTTGCCGAGGGTATTTCGCAATCAGGCTTCGACTGGATTGTCATTGACATGGAGCATGCGCCCAACGAGGTTCCGGGCGTGATTTCCCAGTTGCAGGCAATGAAGGGCGGTACTGCGACCCCGCTGGTTCGCCCGCAATGGAATGACTTTGTCCTCATCAAGCGCCTGCTCGATGCCGGAGCGCAAAGCCTGATCATCCCTTATGTCCAGAACCGCGAGGAAGCCGAAAAGGCGGTTGCCGCCACACGCTATCCCCCGCATGGCATTCGCGGCGTTTCAGGTTCGAGCCGCTCGTCCAACTATGGCCGCGTCAAGGACTATTTCCACAAGGCCGAGAGCGAGCTTTGCGTTATCGTGCAGGTCGAAACCGCTGAGGCAATGGAGCAACTGGAAGAAATTGCCTCCGTTGACGGCGTTGATGGCGTCTTTATCGGACCCGCCGACCTCTCCGCCTCGCTGGGTTATCTCGGCAAGATGAATGCGGAAGAAGTTCAGGCCGCAATCAGGAATGCAGTCGAACGCCTTGACCGTATCGGAAAGCCTGGCGGCATCCTGTCAGCCTCGGAAGAGGATTGCAGACGCTATATCGAATGGGGTTACACCTT
>JAGRLM010000330.1 GCA_020441795.1 Nitratireductor sp. | reverse complement strand
CGCGCTTCCCCTAGCACAGCGAATTGGGAGTCGCAACATACCAACGTATCATGAAAAGGTCTGATTGTCGCAGATAGGCAATGTTTTTTGCCCCTGGAGGCAGTTGCGCCTGACCCTCATGCAATAATTCCGAACACCACGCCGATCACAAGTCCGCCAAGAGCAAGTTCTAACACCAGCGACAACCAATTGAACAGATTGTTGGCACCATCGAAAAGCATGGCGATCATTCTGCCGAAACCGGTCACGATCCAGCAGACCCCAAGCGCAAGGGTAAGCAGGACGCTTCCGCCCCCCAGCACCGCAAATCCGGTGGCAAGGTAGAACCCGGCAAGCCCGCCGCGCACCTCCCCGCTCGCCGCCCTGTCATTGCCACCAAGCCGCATGATTGACAGCGAGGCACCCGGAAACAGCAGGCAGATGAGACCAAACAAGCCCGTAATTGCAGCTATGGCGAATATCAGCCAGTCGCCCCGCAATTGTGGTAGCGTGAGCGAGAACTGCGGAATCCCATATTCCTGGATCGCAAGACCCGAAAGCAGTGCTGCCAATGCAAGGCGGACAAGGGCGGAGCGGCTTCTGGCACCGTCAATTGCGATATTGGCAAGTTTGCCAATACAGGCAAGCAGCCATGCAAGCCCGATCACCGCATGAATATCGGGTTGGCCAAACAGCAATGCGCTTGCCGGAAGTCCTATGAGGAAACCCGCAAAGCTCGAACGCCCTTCGCCAATTGCCTCGGGATGCGAGGCTGCACCGGCAATGCCAAGCCTGCCAAGGACGGTTCTTGGCAGAAGGAAAAAACCGAGCCCGATCAGGAGCGTTGCCAGGGCAACCATGACAGACAACCAGTCGGCAAGCGTGGCTGGCAGAACTATGTCAATCATCGATGCGTTTCCCCGGAACAACAAATAAGGGCGGACCTGCAAGCCCGCCCCGGCATTCCCTCATTTTTCTGTCAGGCAGCTTTTTTCGTCAAGGCTTCCTGCATGTCCTTCTTGTTCTGGGCACGCTCCTTGAGAACATGGGCCTTGATGCCAGCATGTTCGTCCGCAATGATTTTCTTCATGTATTCCATTGCCGCCAGCATGTGCTCATCAAGAACACCCTTCTGGTGAGCAACCTGCAGCATGATCAGATGTGGGTCGTAATTGGCTTCAATGATGACCGGACCTTCGGGCGAGACGGCTATGTCAAAGCCAATGATCAGTGATCCCTTGGTGATCGTGGCAGCCGTTATAGCCGCATCACGAATTGCATCCCAGTGGGGAAGCTTGACGCCCTCGATCTGCTTGCCGGTATCGGGATGGACATCCAGCCGCTGGCCATCAATTCCCATCCCGGTCAACGCCTTGCCCAGAATGCCGGTATCTGTATCCACCGGCGCGAGCATGTTGCCCGACCGCCAGAAATTGTCTGCCACATTGCCGTTGCCGGTCAGTTTGGCGCAAACCCTGAAAATCTCCGGTCCGTTGCCACGGTCGAGCGTTACGACACGAATGGTCGGTACACCGCTGCCACACATGTCCCTGAGTGCTTCATGGGTCTCGACGCATTCCTGGAAAAGATAGGCGCCGTTGAAATGGGTCTCGATCTCGCTCCACAGCGCTTCGACACTGACCGTCCGGCCATTGGACATCATCAACAGCCCGGTTTGCTTGTCATAGCTGTTGAAGCGTGCCGAGCCGAGACTCTGAAGCGAGTTTGTTGGCTTGCCGAAGATCGGGAAACTGGCGGTTTCCAGGAACTTCTTCACATCCTGCCGGGTATCGAGCCTTGTCGGCCGGTCTTTCGGATAGCGCCCGCCAATGATGGCAACAGTATTGGTGCCCTTGAGACCAAATCCGCGCAGCAGATTTTCATAGGCAAGCTTGTCGTCCATGACGCCAGTCCATGGATTGCGCTCCAGGAAATGACCCCAGATGTCGCGCGACTTGGCAAGACCCACCGCCTTCTTCTTTTCTTCACTGGTCCAGACGGACCCGTCAAAAAGGCACATGGAATAATACTCGTCCACCGAAAGCTTGTTGCCCCGCAGGCACCAGGAAACCAGTTCCTTCAACTGCGTTGTCAGCGGTTTTCCATATTCAGCCGCAACACGCGGCATCACCTGCGCAAATGCCGGCATTTCCTTGACCGACATGTGGTCAAGCACGGAAGCATTGGTATCGCTCATTGGGTCCCCCGGAGGCTGGCTGCCGGGCTTTGAAAGCCGGCACGATAAGACTGGATTTGGCCAATCCTAGCGTCACCCCGTAAATGCAGGGTTAACCATTGCCGCAGGCCGGAAAAACAATTGTGCCTGGGGTCCTGACCCTAGATGAAACTTTGCGGGTCGACATCGACCTGCAGCCTGATCGAACCCCTTTCGCGCGGGGCTGCCGCCAGCCAGCTGCGCAAATATCCCTGCATGTCGCAGCGTTTTTCCCCATGCACCAGCAAGCGGAAGCGATATCGCCCGCGCACCAGTGCCATGGGCGCCTCTGCCGGGCCCAGCACCGTCATGCCGCTACCGGAAGGGGCTACCTTGCGAACCTGCCTGGCATGGTCTTCGGCCTCTTTTCGGCTGGCAGCGGAAATGATGATGCTGGCAAGCTTGCCGAAGGGCGGCAGCCCCGCCTGTTGGCGATGCAGGGTCTCACGTTCATAAAAGGCTTCGCTGTCTCCGGCAGCAAGTGCCTGGATCACGGGATGCTGTGGCTGATAGGTCTGCAACAAACCGCGGCTTGATTCGCCTGATCGGCCAGCCCTTCCCGTGACCTGCGACAGCAGCTGAAACGTGCGCTCCGCCGCCCTTGGGTCGCCATTGGCAAGACCAAGATCGGCATCCACCACGCCAACCAGGCTCATCAGCGGAAAGTTGTGACCCTTGGCGACAAGCTGCGTGCCGATCACGATATCCGCCTCGCCCTTGGCAATCGCGTCAAGCTCCAGGCGCAAACGTGAGACACTGCCGAGCGTATCCGACGACAACACAATGATGCGTGCGTCGGGAAACAGTCCGCCGACTTCCTCCGCCAGCCGTTCAACGCCGGGACCGCAAGCGGCCAGGTGATCGAGCGTACCGCAATTGGGGCAGGCTTCGGGCACCGGTTCGTTATGGCCGCAATGATGGCATTGCAATTGCTGGCGAAAGCGATGCTCGACGAGCCATGAAGAACAGTTCTTGCACTCGAACCGGTGACCGCAAACCCGGCACAGTGTCAGCGGAGCATAGCCACGCCGGTTCAGGAACAGCAGCGACTGCCGCCTCGTGGCAAGCGTTTCAGTTACCGCCTGAACCAGTCTGGGCGAGATGAAGCGACCAGCGGGAGGCGCATCCCGGCGCATGTCGATGATCCCGATATCGGGAAGTGCCGCGTCCGCATATCGACCGGGAAGCTGCACATGACGGTATTTTCCCGACCGTGCATTGGCCTGGCTTTCAAGTGATGGCGTCGCGGAAGCCAGGATCACCGGAATATTGCAGCCATGCGCGCGCACTACCGCCATGTCCCGCGCATTGTAGAACACGCGATCTTCCTGTTTATATGCCGAATCATGTTCTTCATCGACGACAATCAAGCCCGGCTCGCGAAATGGCAGGAAAAGCGCTGACCGCGCACCGGCTACAACCCGCACTTCGCCAGTTGCCACTTGCCGCCAGACCTGTTCGCGTTTCCTGGCTCCCAGTTCGCTGTGCCATTCTGCTGGTGGCGCACCAAACCGGGATTCGAACCGCTCCAGGAAGCTCG
>JAGRLM010000329.1 GCA_020441795.1 Nitratireductor sp. | reverse complement strand
CACTCGTCGGTGCAGGGTGAATTGCGCACTCTCGAGCGGCTGGAATCCGAACGCGAAGCAGTGATGGCAAATGCACATGCCATACAGGACAGTGACCTTGATCGGCTCTGGAACCTTGCGGCGAGCTCGCTCGCGCCGGAAGATGGCAAGGCGCCTGCCCTGCTGGTGACGCAAATGACCAAATTGCAGGAAACGAATTCCGCTCATCTCCGCCTGAAGGAAGAGACGGCGGCGTTGGAAAAGGAACTGGAAAGCCTCCACACGGCAATCGCAGAGACCGGCCCTGTCATGCAGGAGCAAAAACGCCTGGAAGAATCCATCCGCCTCGCGCAGGAAAGTTATGACGCCATTGCCAAACGCTTTGACAATGCGCAGATCACCGGGGCGCTGGGCGAGTTCGAAGCGCCGGAGCGTATCAAGATAATCGAGGCCGCGGCTGATCCGGTCGTGCCGGTAACGCCCGGCAACATGCTGTTTGCCCTTGCCGGCATTTTGGCGGGCATTCTGGCGGGCGCAGGCCTGGCAGGAGCAGCGGAAGTCCTCGATACCAGGTTGCGCAGCCGCAACCAGTTTGAAAACGCCACCAAGGTTCCGGTGATTGCGAGGTTCGTTGTGTAGCGGTGAAAACCCGAAAGGCTATCGTCGAGAAATGGCAGGTCCTTGACGCTGGACCTGCCAGTTCCATCAAGACGGAAACACTCTAAAGCCCGCTTCACTTGATGCAAGGTAAGCGGCGGGCATCGGGAAATCTATACAGCTTCGCCGGTCTTCCAGCTTTCAATTCGGCGATACAGCGTCGACGGACTGACATCGAGTGCAACTGCAGCGCGCGGAACCGATCCATCGAATGCCTCAATGGCATGCTCGATCGTTTCGCGGATCACTTCCTCGAGGGGCCGAATGTTTTGAACTGTTTTGGCCGAAACGGGTTCCAGCCGGGCACGAGCGAGAATGTCATGCAAGGGCTCGGTCAGCCGCTGCGTTGCCGTTGCTGACTTGTCACCGCCCAGCGGCTTCATTCCACCCAACATGTCAAGCGGAAGCATTTCCGGGGTTACTTCCTCGCCATCGTTCAACACAACGACCGAGCGAACAACATTCTGCAACTGCCTGACATTTCCCGGCCATGCATGGGACGAAAGGATCACCCCGGCATCATCCGTGAAACGCACAAAGCCCTTGCCATCCTCCTCGGCAAACTGCTTCAGGAAATGACTGGCGATCTCCAGAATATCACTTCCCCGCTCCCGCAGCGGCGGCAGTTCCACCGGGATTACGTGAAGCCGGTAGAACAGGTCTTCGCGAAAACGGCCTGCCCTGACCTCTTCAATGGGGTTGCGATTGGTGGCACAAACCACCCGTACATCCGAGTTGTGAACCTTGTCTTCCCCCAGACGCTGGACTTGCCTGCTTTGAAGGAAGCGCAGCAGCTTGGCCTGCAGGTTGATATCCATTTCGCAGATTTCGTCGATGAAAAGCGTTCCGCCATTGGCGGAAAGGGCGGCACCCTGCCGGTCGGCGGTTGCTCCAGAAAAGGCTCCCTTCACATGGCCGAAAATCTCGCTCTCAAGCAAATCATGCGGAATGGCAGCGGCATTGATGGTGACGAAAGGCCCGCCTGCCCTGCGCGACAACCGGTGCAATGCATCCGCACAAACTTCCTTGCCTGTCCCGCTTTCACCGGTAATGAAGACCGTCGCATTGCTCGGCGCAGCGCTTTTCAAAACGCGGTAGACCGCCTGCATGGGTAGCGACTTGCCGATAAAGCTGCCGACCTGCCCCTCCTCCATGGTCTCCTTGATAGCGGTTATGGTTCGAGCCATGTCACGCCGCTCAAGCGCATTCTTGACGGTCACGCAAAGGCGCTCCGCATTAAGCGGCTTCACAACGAAGTCGTAGGCGCCCATCCGCATCACATTGACAGCGAGGCTCATGGAAGCATTGCCGGTTACCACCACCACCTCGGTGGTAATTCCCTGCTTCTTCAAATGCTCCATGATGTCGAGACCGCTCATGTCGGGAAGATTGACATCAAGCACGATGCAATCGAAACCGCCTGCTGCGATTTGGGCCAGGGCCTGCTTGCCGGTCTCGGCAATCACGCATTCGGCGGCAAGCTCCGCCAGGAAGCTCTTGAATGTGGTTGCAAGCGTAGCGCTGTCTTCAACAATGAGTATTCTCGGTTTCGACATTTCTCTTATCCCGATTACACTTTTTCAGGTTCCAGTCTGGCACCAAATCATCAATATTTTGACAAGGCTGCGTTCACGCATCGTCACGCTACCCAACGCCCACCCCGCGAATTTTCACTATCCGCGCTTTCCGTGTTTTCTTTCATTCCCATTTTGCTGTCGACATGATCCCGAAGGGCATTCAGGCCGATACGGGAAAGCGTCATCAACAGCTCCACTTCCTGGCCATTGCTGGCCGGTGCCGGGCTATGCTCGATATTTCTGGCAGATTGTGCAGCTGCACTCATGCCGAACTGGTCTAGAAGGCCGGCGATCTTGTGCGCTGTCTTGCGGACGTCCTCATCCTGGCCGGCAATCACACCCTGTTTCAGTACAGGCAGGGAAGTGTCCATTTCGTTATGCACCTGGTTTATCAGTGCAATCAGCGTGTCGTGGTCGAGGTCTTCAATGAGTTCCGACAGGAAATCGATATCGAGATAGCTGCCCGCATCGGCTTGCGCATCCCCTTCAGGATTGGCTGGGCTGATCTCTTCCACATCCAACTCCAGGGCAGGCGTTTCGCTGCTGTCATCGACAAGGCCGGAGACAAGCCGTGTATTGCTGATCTCGGCAAGCAATTCGGCGATTTCGGCGAGCCTTACCGGTTTGCCGAGATAATGGTCGAACCCGGCATTAAGCAATCTCTTGCGGTCACGGGCAAAGCTCTGCGCAGTCAGCGCAATAAACACCGCGTCGCGACAAGGGCCCTCGCTTCGCAGCGCCTGCATTGCCGCAACACCGTCTGTTCCGGGCATCTGCACATCAAGCACCACGAGATCAAAGCGCTTGGCGCGTCCAAGGCTGATGGCACCCTGCCCGCTCTCGGCTACTGATATCCTGGCGCCGAATGTTTCAAACATCTTGCGCGCAACCATCAGATTTGCCGGTACATCATCAGCGATCAGAACCTCTTTGCCGGAAAAATCCACGCTGCTGCTGATGGCAACACAATGGTCCGCAGCCACTGGCTGCGATACACCGGCATTTTCAAGAACGAGGTCGAAGGAGAACACCGACCCATTGCCCTGAGCACTTTCAAAGCGAATGCTTCCGCCCATCAACTGCACGAGCCGCTCTGATATTGCCAGGCCGAGACCGGTGGAACCGGCCCGCACATTCTGCGCATTTTCACCTTTCTCGAACGGCTGGAACAGTTTCTCCTGCATCTTGGCGGAAATGCCGCTACCGTTGTCGCTGACGGCAAAACGCACGGTGCAGGTCTCGCCAACCGGGCCTGCTGCTTCCATGCTCAGATCAACATCGCCATTGGTGGTGAATTTGTTCGCATTGCCCACAAGGTTCAACAGGACCTGCCGAATGCGGTCACTGTCGCCCACCATTGTTTCCGGCAATGACGGGTCGATAATGACCTGCATCTGGTTGCCGTTTTCCTTTGCCAGCACCGCTGCGACCTCCGCAACGTCCTGCGCGAGTGTTGCCAGCGAAAAGGCACCGAGCTTGAGCGGCAGTTTTCCGGCTTCAAGCCGGGTCAGGTCTAGAATATCGTTGATGAGCGTCAACAGCCCCTCGGATGCGCGCAGAATGGTGCCGAGCATGCGGCTTTCCTCGCCTTGCTCCTTCTGCTTCAGCAACAATTCCGATAGCCCGATGATCGCATTGAGCGGCGTGCGAATGTCATGGCTCATCATCGCCAGAAACTCCGACTTCGCGCCACTTGCCGTAGTAGCCTTGCGCGCCAGCAGCTTCATCCGCTCGGCCTGCGCCTCGGAATGCTCGCGCTCCCTGAGCAAGCTTGACCGCGACTGGTTCGCATCTTCCAGCAGATGCCTTGCCCGCCGTTCCGAATGGATCAGATAAACGAGCAGCAGGATCAGCAGGACAATGGATGCAGCGCCAAACCGCGACAATTGCGTTTGCAGCAGATCGTTGTCCGCCGACAGCGTTTCGCGTTCGATACGGTCGGTATTGAGGCTCTCAAGGGTCAGGCTGCGCAGCTTGTCACGATGCGGGGAAAGGATTGCGAGCATTCTTGCCGCTGCATCGGCCTTGCCCGCGACAACCTCATCGAGAATGTCATCGGATGCTTCAAGGGCGGCAAAATAGGCAGCATAGATCTTGCTCTGTTCGCGATCCTGCCGGATCGCCTCGGCAAGCGTTCCCTTGTTGTAGATCATCGCCCTGCTCCACATGAGATCGAATTGCAGGGCAAGTTTGCGGCCATCCACCGATTTTGCGCCATAGGCAAGTGGCGCCAGCTCCGACAACATCCGCGAAAGCTCTATCTCGCTCTGGGTTGCCGCCCATATGGTATTTTCGGGAATTCGATAGCGGATCCGGTCCTGCACATCCTTCAGGTCGCGCCAGGCATTGACCGTGAAGCCGATCGCAAGCGCGAAGACGGCAAGGAAACACAGCCTGACCGCGACCCTGATCGTGTTACCCACGCCGGTCATCTGAATGCGATCGAACCAACCTGCCAGACCCACTTGAAGTAGTACCTTTCATCATCAGGTTCCGAATACCAGCGAAACCAGGTCCACCCGTCCGCCAGCACCGGCTGTCCCTGGCGACTTTCCATCAATGGCACCAGCGGGTACCAAATGTGATGTCAGGATCGCAAAGAGCATCATGAAAAGCATGAACAGCCGGGCCATGCGAATCATCTCCAGTCCGTTCGAATCTCGAGACCAGACTAAATCATTGCGATAGTGTATAAATAGTTAATCGTATAAGTTGTATATCCTCACCCGGCTTGATCCCCCTCCTGACCTGGATTGATGCTATTGGACATGATTGCCTGCTTTCGCAATTTCGATCAGGCCGCCTTGCCGCGTTGAACATAGCCCTGCGGATTTTTGGATTGCCATTTCCAGGTAGAGGCGCACATCTCGTCAATGCCGAGCCTTGCCGTCCAGCCCAGCAATCGCAGGGCCTTGGTGGCATCAGCCACACTTGTTGCAACATCGCCCTCGCGTCGGCCGGTCACACGATAGGCGACCTTGCGGCCCGAGGCTTTCTCGAACGCTGCAACCATTTCCAGCACCGTAACGCCGGTTCCCGTACCAACATTGATTGCCTCGCAACCCGTATGGGCACAGGCATAACCAACGGCAGCGAGATGCGCGGCGGCAAGGTCAACAACATGGATATAGTCACGCTCGCCCGTGCCATCGCGCGTGTCATAGTCATTGCCGAAAATGCCCAGCACATCCCGCCGACCGATTGCGACCTGGGAAATGAACGGCATCAGATTGTTGGGAACATCATTGGGGTCTTCACCAATCAGTCCCGATTCATGTGCTCCGACCGGATTGAAATATCGAAGCAGAACCGCGCTCGCATCGCCACCTGCCTTCACCCAGTCGCCCAGCATGCCCTCAATATGGTATTTGGTGCGCCCATAGGCGTTTTCCGGCGCAAGTGGGTGGTTTTCGTCATAGGGCAGGTATTTTGCTGCGCCATAAACAGTGGCCGAGGAAGAAAACACAATTCGCTTGCATTTTGCCGCGTCCATCGCCTTCAACAGCGCAATCGTGCCCTGCACATTGTGCTCGTAATATTTCACCGGGAAAAGATTGGCCTCGCCCACCGATTTCAGGCCGGCAAAATGGATCACGATATCCGGATTGAACTCGCCAAGGACGCGCGTCAGCTTCGCCTCGTCACGAATATCGCCTTCGACCTGATCGAAGTCGTGGTTTACCAGCCGCCTCACGCGTTCGAGCGATTGCGGTGAGCTGTTGGAATAATTGTCGAAAACGCATACCGAATGCCGCTCGGAAAGGAGCTGGACCAGGGTATGGGTTCCGATATAGCCAGCACCGCCCGTAACAAAGACGCGCTTGCCGGTATGTGGATCATCGATCGTGTTGCGAGCCGTCATGGTTGCAATTCTTCCCTTGAAGCAGTGAGCAAATCCCGCAGCTGGCGCGCCATCGAAATTCATGGTGCTGCCGCAAGACATCAGCTTTTGATTGTAGGAAAAAACCTTGAAGGAAGGCCGTGGGTCGGCCCTTGCATTTTAGGCAAACTGTTAATCAGGCGATAAGCAAAGAGATAAGGCTCTCAGGGTCAGGAACCCTTCCATATCAGCGTTCACAGCATTGAAACTGGAGATGATGGCAGGGTTGAAACCATGTTGGGATGAAAGCCTCGACGGGTCTGGCGGCGCAGGCAATTGCTGCTTATCCTGCGCCAGAAAAATCGCGAAATGTGCTCTCTGCCCGACCGGCTCGAAAGGTCAGCGCAAGCGCACCATCTGGAGGTGTTCGGTGAAAACCGCTTCTGATTACCGTATCCTCGACGAAACACGCCAAAGGGTGACTGTTCGTTTCGAGGGAAACGAACTTCTTTTGCGCGAGGGTGAAAATCTTGCCGCTGAACTGCTGGCCGCGGGAATTGCGCCTTTCCGCAGGACACCGGTTTCCGGCGCTCCACGAAACCCCTTCTGCATGATGGGAGCCTGCTTCGACTGCCTGGTGGAAATCGACGGCGTCACCCGCCAGGCCTGCATGACCGAAGTCGCGGACGGAATGGTAATCTCGATGCCTGCCAGTCGGAGGACCGACGATGCTTGAGACTGATCTGGCCATCATCGGCGCCGGTCCCGCCGGGATGGCTGCCGCATACACGGCCGCGCAATCGGGTCTTTCGGTCCTGCTGCTCGATGAGCAATCAAGAGCCGGCGGACAGATTTACCGGGATGTGGAGCGCGCCGCAAATACCCGCGGTCACATACTCGGCAAGGACTATACCTGCGGCCTGGCACTGGTCGAGAACCTCAAACACGAACGCATCACGCATGTCACGGGTGCCGCAGTCTGGCAGGTCGGACAGGATTGCGAGCTCACCTATTCGGTCGCAGGAAAGGCTTGTCAGGCAAGCGGCAAACGCCTGTTGATCGCAACCGGGGCACTGGAGCGCCCCATGCCGGTTCCCGGCTGGACATTGCCCGGCGTGATGACAGCCGGTGCCGCGCAGATCCTGTTGAAACAATCCGGCATTGTCTGCGAACGCGCGGTTCTCGTTGGATCCGGTCCGTTGCTCTATCTGGTCGCCGCCCAAATGATCCGCACCGGCACGGCTCCGCTTGCGATCGTCGAGACACAGTCATTCAGCGATATGATATCCGCCATGCGCCATCTTGGCGGCGCCCTGCGCGGTTGGCGCTACCTGACCAAGGGATTGGCTCTGCTTGCCGAAATCCGCCGCGCCGGCATCCCGCGATTTACCGCCGCAACATCAATTTCCATCGAGGGAGACGGCAAGGCGCAGGCCATCCGCTTCACCTCGGCGGGTCGCGAAAATCGTATCGATTGCGCCACTATCCTGCTCCATCATGGTGTCGTTCCCAATACGCAGATTTCCCGATCCATCGGCTTGGATCACCACTGGGATCCGGACCAGCGCTGCTTCGTGCCACAAACAGACGGCTGGGGCCGCACCAGCCTGTCTGCAATATTCATTGCAGGCGATGGCGGCGGGATTGGCGGGGCGAAAGCTGCCGAAATTGCCGGATCGCTTTCCGCGTTGGAAATTGCCTGCGACCTCGGTGCAATGGACAAAGGCGAACGAGACCACAAGGCAGGCCGATTGCGCCGGGCATTGACGAGCGAACTGGCTGCACGTCCGTTCATCGACCGCGCCTACCCACCCTTTGTACCTGCCTTGACCCCCAAAGATGCCACCATCATCTGTCGCTGCGAGGAGGTGACGGCAGGTGACATTCGCCGCTATGCAAAACTCGGCTGTATCGGCCCCAACCAGACCAAGGCATTTGGCCGGGCGGGCATGGGCCCTTGCCAGGGCCGCTATTGCGGGCTCACCGTCACGGAACTGCTTGCAGAGGCCAATCAGAAGACGCAGGAAGAAACCGGCTATTACCGCATCCGACCGCCCATCAAGCCGGTCAGCCTCGGGGAACTTTCAGCACTCGCCAAAACCGAATCCGCTAAGCCATGAGCGGTGGCGTCAGGTCGCCAATCCCGCCTTCAACATGCAGCTTTGCTCCAGTCACCGCCTGCAGGTCGTCAAGCGACATTTGCGGCAGCTTTTCCAGCAGCACGAAATGCCCGTCCCGGATATCGACAACAGCAAGCGACGTATAGACCCGTGTTACACAGCCCACGCCCGTCAGCGGCATCGTGCATTTTTGCAGCAATTTGGGCTTGCCGTCCTTGGTGACATGATCAGTGACGACGGCAACCTGCTTCGCACCGTGAACCAGGTCCATCGCCCCACCAACGGCGGGCACGCCCTTGCCACCCGTTGACCAGTTTGCCAGATCGCCATTTTCGGCGACCTGATAGGCTCCAAGCACCGCCAGATCGAGATGGCCGCCTCGAACCATTGCAAAGGAATCGGCATGATGGAAAAAGGCTGCCCCCGGTTTGAGCGTAATCGCCTTCTTGCCAGCATTGATCAGGTCCCAGTCTTCCTCACCAGCAGGCGGCGCCTCGCCAAATCCCAGAACGCCATTTTCCGTGTGATAGATGACCTCGCGTCCCTGTGGCTGGAACTGCGCGATCATTTCGGGAAAGCCGATGCCAAGATTGACATAGGACCCGTCCGCAAGGTCCTGCGCAGCGCGCCAGGCAATCTGGGAATTGGAGAGCTTGATCTGGTCGATTTGCGGGTTCATGCCAACTCCCCCGGATAGACTGCATTGCTGCGATTGAGCGCCTCTTCCTGTTGCGGATTTGGCACTTCCACCACTGCATTCACGAAAATCCCGGGCGTTATCACTTGCTCGGGGTCAATGGAACCAGCCGGAACAATGCGACTTGCCTGCGCAATAGTATGCCCAGCTGCCATCGCCATCAGTGGATTGAAATTCCGCGCTGCCATCCGATAGGTCAGATTGCCCATCGGATCCGCCAGTTCAGCCTTGATCAGGGCAAAGTCGGCCTTGAGCCAGCGTTCCCGCACATAGGTCTTGCCTTCAAATTCCTCAACCGGCTTGCCTTGCGCGAGATCAGTACCAACGCTGCTGGGTGTATAAAAGGCTGGAATGCCCGCACCACCGGCTCGAATGCGCTCGGCAAGCGTGCCTTGCGGCACCAGTTCAAGTTCGATCTTTCCAGCAAGGTACAGCTCGGTAAACACCTTTGGATCAGCGGAACGGGGAAATGAGCAGATCATCTTTGCCACAAGCCCCTGCTCGATCATCGCGGCAATACCGACATGACCATT
>JAGRLM010000328.1 GCA_020441795.1 Nitratireductor sp. | reverse complement strand
ACAAGGCCGACCAGAAGTCCAATGATTTCAAGTTCCATCTTATTCTGCCTGTACTATTTGAGACTCGAGTCTCTGTTTGCAGATATAGGCGCTTATCAAGCTCAAAATAAGCCAAACTGCCAAGATTGCCAAATCCGTCCAACTGACCGAAGTTCCAGCCCTTTGCAAATCGATAACAGTTTTGCAGAAAACCACGAGCGAAAACAGAAAGAAAAACAAATTGCTGATAAAGGCCAGAGCCACCTTTCCAGCGCCGTTTGAACCCAAATCTTGCATATTTGACCGAAGCGCAATTGCGAACCAATCCGCGCTTGCCATGGCAGTCAGCGAAACCGAAACGAAATAAAGGGAGGGAATTGCAAAACGATAGGCTTGCGGATCCATCCATTTGGCGTCCGTCAAATACATCGAAATCGGTACCGATGCGATACTGAGTACGATCCCGGCCAGCCACGAAATTACTGCGATGTTCTTCATCCGCCTGCTCCAACCCCCGGTAGAACATCGCCGATAATTCCCTTCTATTCAAGGCTCAAACCAGCATTCCCAGCGGGTTTTCGATATTGCGCTTGAAGGCACCCAGAAGTTGGGCACCAAGAGCGCCATCCACCGCGCGATGGTCGGTTGAAAGGGTCACCGTCATCACCTGCGCAACTGCAAGTGCACCGTTCCTGACGACGGGGCGCTGTTCGCCAGCGCCAATTGCCAGAATGGTCGCGTGGGGAGGATTGACCACAGCGGCGAAGTTCTTGACTCCCATCATGCCCATATTGGAGACAGCCGTGGTGCCGCCCTGATACTCCTCGGGCTTGAGCTTGCGTTCCTTGGCACGCTTGCCAAGATCCTTCATTTCGTTGGAAATCACCGAAAGCGGTTTCATTTCCGCCTGACGCACTATCGGCGTGATCAATCCGCCGGGAATGGAAACGGCGACACCAACATCGGCATGGTGATGCTTGACCATGGCTTCATCGGTCCAGGAAACATTGGCATCCGGCACGTCGCGAAGCGCGAGCGCGAGAGCCTTGATGATCATGTCATTGACCGAAAGCTTGTAGGCGGGCTTGTCATCGCTGACTGGCGCTGCCTTGTTGAGCTGTTCGCGCAGCGCCATCAGTGCATCCAGTTCGCAATCGACAGACACATAAAAATGCGGAATGGTCTGCTTCGATTCGGTGAGACGGCGGGCAATGGTCTTGCGCATGCCGTCATGCTTGACGAGATCGTAGGAACCTTCCTCGAAGAGCTTCAGCACGGCCTCTGTTGAGGGACCAGCGGCCATTGCCGGATGAGCGGCAGCTGCGGCAGGAGCAGACGCTGGCGCCTTGGCGCCGCCCGAAGCAATGGCCGCTTCGACATCCGCTTTCACCACGCGGCCTTTCGGACCCGAACCGGCAATTGCCGCGACATCAATTCCGCTTTCGCGTGCAATCCGTCTTGCCAGTGGCGACGCGAATACGCGCTCGCCGTGGGCGACAGGTGCTGGTCCGGCAGCAGGTTGTACGGGCGCCTTGTCGGGAACAGGAACAGTGTTTGCTGCCGGTTGTGGGGTGGGCGCAGGGCTCGTCTTCGGCTGAGGCGCGGAACCACCGCCCTTGGCTGCATCAGCGACGTCTTCACCTTCGCCTGCCAATATCGCGATTACCGCATTGACCTTGACGGCCTCCGTCCCTGCCGGAACCAGTATTTTTGCAATAGTGCCCTCATCGACGGCTTCGACTTCCATCGTCGCCTTGTCGGTCTCGATCTCGGCAATCACGTCGCCTGGACCAACCTTGTCGCCTTCCTTGACCAGCCATTTGGCAAGATTGCCCTCTTCCATGGTAGGTGAAAGGGCTGGCATGGTAATGTTGATAGGCATCGGTCAGCTCCCGTTTTCCGCACCGAACAGGCCGTCATTCAACAGCATGTTCGTGGTGATATGTATCTTGCCATCATCTGCAGGTATCCGACCAGCCAGCACCGTCAAGCGCTTGGCTTCGCGAACCGCAAATACGATGGCCTCCTCCGGATCGAATTTCCGCTTGTAGAGCGCTTCCAGCGCCTCGAGCGAAACTTCCACCACACAATTCCTGGCATCGAACAGCACCGATCCCGACAATCTGTCATAGCGTACGCTGCGAAGATCGAGGCGCTGCACTGCCAAATTTTCAACCCTTGTATGTGACGGCTTTCACCGCCTCGACAACTTCACCAACATTGGGAAGCGCCAGTTTCTCAAGATTGGCGGCATAAGGCATCGGAACGTCCTTGCCGCAAATCGTGACGACCGGCGCGTCAAGATAATCAAAGGCGCGCTGCATGACCTGGCTGGCGATGTGGTCGCCCACCGAGGATTGCGGGAAACCTTCCTCAACAGTGACGAGGCGACCGGTCTTCTTGACGGAGGCAATGACCGTCTCCCAGTCGATCGGGCGAATCGTGCGCAAATCGATGATTTCGACATCAATGCCCATTGCTGCCAGTTCGGCCTCGGCCTTGACGGCATAGCTCATGCCGATACCGAAGGAAACGATTGTCACATCCTTGCCGGTCTTGTGGACCCTTGCCCTGCCAATCGGCAGCACGAAATCATCGAGCTGCGGAACTTCGAAGGACTGGCCGTAGAGGATTTCATTCTCGAGGAAAATCACCGGGTTGGGGTCGCGGATTGCCGCCTTGAGAAGGCCCTTGGCGTCGGCTGCCGTATAAGGCATTACCACCTTCAGCCCGGGTATATGGCTGTACCATGCAGCATAACATTGCGAATGTTGCGCGCCCACGCGGGCGGCCGCACCATTGGGACCACGGAACACCATGGGTGCGCCCATCTGCCCGCCGGACATGTAAAGCGTCTTGGCAGCCGAATTGATGATCTGGTCAATTGCCTGCATGGCAAAGTTGAAGGTCATGAATTCGACGATCGGCTTGAGGCCGGCCATGGCAGCGCCAACGCCGATACCTGCAAAACCATGCTCGGTAATGGGGGTGTCTATCACCCGTTTGGGACCGAACTCCTGCAAAAGACCTTGTGTGATCTTGTAGGCGCCCTGATATTCAGCCACTTCCTCGCCCATGACGAAGACATCACCGTCGCGACGCATTTCCTCGGCCATTGCCGAATTCAGTGCCTCGCGAACAGTCATCTTCACCATTTCGGTGCCCGCTGGAATATCGGGATCGGCAGCCATTTCGGAAACCGGCGCGGCAGGGACAGGTGCAGCAGATGCTGCGGCAGGTGCATCGGTGGCAGCAGGTTCATCAGCGGGAGCTGCAGTTGCGCTTGATGCAGCCGCACTTGCATCTTCACCCTCGCCAGCAAGCACGGCTATTGGCGTGTTGACTTTCACACCCTCGGAACCGGCTGCGATGAGAATCTTCGCAATCACGCCCTCGTCAACCGCTTCGACTTCCATGGTTGCCTTGTCGGTTTCAATTTCGGCAATCACGTCGCCTGGGGCAACCTTGTCGCCTTCTTTCACCAGCCACTTGGCTAGGTTTCCCTCTTCCATGGTGGGCGAAAGGGCGGGCATCAGGATTTCAGTAGGCATGGTCTGTTCCTCCCCGCCGCATCACAGAAGTATGTCGGTATAGAGCTCGGATACATCCGGCTCGGGATCATTCTGGGCAAAGTCGGCAGCCTTGCCGACAATGTCGCGAATTTCCTTGTCGATGGCCTTGAGATCATCCTCGCTGGCCTGCTTGCTTTCGATGAGGCGCAACTTGACCTGTTCGATCGGGTCGTGCTCGG
>JAGRLM010000024.1 GCA_020441795.1 Nitratireductor sp. | reverse complement strand
CCGCTGGCTGGCCAGGGCCAACGCAAGTGAACCACGCCGAAATCCACATCGGTGTCATCGACCTCGAATGTGGCAAGGCCAAGCGAGGCATAAGGCCCGCAGAAATTTTCCTTCTTCAGTGCCATCCTCGAGAGAATGACGCTACCGCCCACGGTTCGCCATTCCGCGCAGTGATAGTGATGGGGATATTGCGCTTCAAGTTGCGACAATGTCTGCGTCCAGTACCGCGATACTTCCGTCAGAATGAGGAAATCCGGGTCATGCCGGGCAATCAACTTTACCACCTTGTCCTGCTCGCCATTGTTCCAAAGCAGGTTCATCACGAAAGCGCTGTGAACGGTTTTGCCCGATATCTGCATCGCGGGCTGGCCGATTGGCAGGCCTTGCCAGCAGGTTGCTATTGCCCCAATTGCTACAATCGCTCCGGCCAGGGCGCGCCGATAGGTTTTTATCGCGAGGAGCAGCACCACGATTGCCAGAAGCCCGACTGCCATGTGCAAGCGAAAATTCGACGCCGTATCGAATGCAGGATGAAGGAAGCCGAAAAAACCGGCTGCAATTGCCAGTGTCGCCCCAACCAGCTTCAGTGTCAGAAACCCTCGAAGAACGCGCATCTTCATCCTCTGACCCTTGAAGGACTCATGGCGGGGGCAATGCCTATTGAAACGCAGTCTCGTTGAAACTGCGCAATTTGCGCGAATGCAACCGCTCCGATGGCATGTCGCGCAGTTTTTCCAGCGCCTTGATGCCGATATTGAGATGTTGCGACACCTGGCGATTGTAGAATTCCGTCGCCATGCCCGGCAGTTTCAATTCGCCATGCAGCGGCTTGTCGGAAACGCAAAGCAGCGTTCCGTAGGGTACGCGGAAGCGGAAGCCATTGGCAGCAATTGTCGCTGATTCCATGTCGAGCCCGACGGCGCGCGACTGCGACAGCCGTTGCACAGGCCCGGACTGGTCGCGCAGTTCCCAGTTGCGGTTGTCGATGGTCGCGACGGTGCCGGTGCGCATGATCTTTTTCAAATCATAACCTGCAAGCCCCGTTACCTTGGCGACAGCCTGTTCTAGCGCGATCTGCACTTCAGCAAGGGCGGGGATGGGCACCCATACCGGCAGGTCGTCGTCCAGAACGCTGTCCTCGCGCACATAGGCATGTGCCAGCACATAGTCACCCAGTGACTGGCTGTTGCGCAGGCCGGCACAATGACCAAGCATCAGCCAGGTATGGGGGCGCAGCACGGCCACATGGTCGGTAATCGTCTTGGCGTTCGATGGCCCGACGCCGATATTGACCATCGTGATGCCGCTATTGTCGGGCCGGACGAGGTGATAGGCCGGCATTTGCGGCAGGCGGGCAGGGGCCTTGCCCGAACTTGGCTCCACATCGCCTGCATGGGTCACGACATTGCCGGGTTCTACCAGGGCCGTATATCCCTTGTCGCCGTCATTGAGCGTGGTGCGGGCATAGCGCACGAACTCATCGATATAGAACTGGTAGTTGGTGAACAGCACATAGTTCTGGAAATGCGCCGGGCTCGTCGCGGTGTAATGCGCAAGCCTGTGCAGCGAGTAATCAACGCGTGGCGCGGTGAACGGTGCCAGGGGCTGCGGTATGCCGGGATTTTCATCATATTCGCCGTTGGCAATGCGGTCATCGGTCTGCGAAAGATCGGGCGCGTCAAACACATCGCGCAAAGGGCGGCTGATCCGCTCCTGGATCGAGCCTTCCACATGCTGCCCTTCTGCAAAGGCAAAATGCAGCGGGATCGGCGTCTGCGATACACCGACGGAAACCGGCACATTGTGATTGGCAATCAGCAGCCCGATCTGCCGTGTCAGGTAATTGACGAAGAGGTCCGGCCGCGTGATCGTGGTGAAATACTCACCCGGACCCGTGACATGGCCATAAGCGAGGCGCGAATCCACATTGGCATAGCTGGTGGTGGTAAACCGCACTTCCGGATAGAAGGCGCGATAGCGCTCGGTGATCGGCTCGCCCGCCATCATCGCATCGAAGCGCTTGCGCAGGAAATTGGTGCCCATATCGTAGATGCGGCGCAATTCCGCAACGGCTTCGCTCGCATCCGAATAGAGGCGCGGTGAATCATATTCGGGCGTAATGACCGGCAAATCAGCGGTCGACAAATCAAATTCTCTTCTCATGGCGGAATCATAGTGATCCGCCTTGGACTTGGCGACAGAAAAAATCAGCCGATCTGCAGTTTCAGTGCCGGTTTTGCAAATATTTCACATTTGTGCATCTCAGCGCATCCGCTCCGCGCTGTCGGCAATTGCCATTCCTGCGAATAGACGCGCGGGCTGCGGGTTTCCTGGATGAGATTTGCCCCGATTGCGCCAAAAGCAGCAATGAGGGCCGTAATCAGCACAAAACGGCGATAAAGAATGGTGTCGAGCATGGAAGTCCCCTTTCCGTGTTGGGGTCATGCTCGCATTGCCGCCTTGAACCGGTGCTGACTGGCGCGTTCATCAGGTGTTCATGGTGGTGGACAACAAAAAGGCGGCTTGCGCCGCCTTTTGCCATTCTCGAATGTTTCGGGAATTACTGGCGCTGCCAGGTTTCGCCCTTGCAGATGAAGCCGGCGACACAGCCCTTGAGTGACATCGAGCCACCCTTGACGGTTGCCTTGCCCGAATAGGTCTTGCCTTCATCAAGCGCGATCACGGTTCCCTTGTAGCTTTCGCCGCTGCCACTCATGCAGCCAATTGATTTTCCCTTGTGCTCGCCTGAAAGCACCGTGCCGCAAAATTTTCCGCCGGAACCGGAATATTTCACCAGCGTACCGGTCGAGGGACGCTTCCATGTGCCTTCGATGGGCTCTGCCGAATAAGCGGTTGCCATGCTGCCCATGCCCACCAGAGCAGCCAATGATACTGTTGCGAGAATTTGTCTCAATTTGTCCTCCCATGAAGCCGGTGTTTGATCTTGCCGGTCGTCTGATTTTAGCATCGCCCGTCATTGCCGCCAAGATGGAGCCTTGCGGCCCGTTCTGCCGGCGCGATCCCTTAACCCGATTGTCGGCATTTTCGCCAAATTGAATCCGCCTTCGCGCGCCTTGGTTACGAGAACCTTTCGTCACAGGTCTGAATCTTTGGTGAAAATCGGCACAAGCCATTGAAATCATTGATATCGAAGAGTGAATCAGATGTGAAGTTTACTTCCCGTTCAAATTTGATTCCGCTTCTCTTAAGCATTCTTTTTTACGCCGATTTCAACTCCGGGCGTCATTGTCATCCCAACGAAACGAGGCCGGACCCAACCAGCCCGACCCACAAGACAAACAAGAAAATGCCGCAGGGACAGCAAGCGGCAGGTGAGGAAAAAGGGGAACGAAAATGGCAAGATTTGATTCAGCAGGCGCAGATTTCCAGGACATGGCCGCAACCGGCAGCGCCGAAATCCTGTTTGAGCTCGGATTGGTATATTCCACCGGCCGCAATGGCGTGACTGATGTCGTTGCAGCCCATAAATGGTTCAACATCGCAGCCTATCGTGGCCTGGCGGAAGCCAAGGCGCGGCGCGAGGAACTGGCAGTCGAAATGACCCGCGAGGAAATCGCCGCTGCACAGCGCGCTGCCCGCGAATGGCTGACCACCCACTGATCCTGTCCTGCTGTCACAGGCAGGTCAAACTATCCCCGGGGACGGGCTAACCACGACAAAGAAGCGTGGAAAACGAGCCGCAAAGCGGCCAACAAGAAGAAGAGTGCGAAAAGCACCGGCATGACAAGAGCGCAAAAAGCGCCAGAATGGCTGCAATGACAGTCAGGGCCACGTGCCCATAGCGAAGCGGGACTGCAGGTCCTCGACGCCAAACTCGAAAGAGCGGGGCGGCTGTCTTTCCGATACTGGGTCATGCCTCGTGCTGGCCATGGGTGGGGAGGAAAGACAGCCGCCTTTTCTTGTCCGGCGCCATACCGGCATCAAACAGGGCATATTTGCGTCAACCGCCGGGATCGGATATTCGACCCGCCAGGACAGCAAACGGGGCGCGCCACCTTCCATGACTTCATCAAAGGCTAATCCGGGCTTTCGCCAGTTTTTGGCCGGGCTCTATTACGGCAAGAGCGGTGCTGCGCGCATCTTCCGGCTGGTCTTGGTGACAATTGACATCGCTGCAATCGGCTATTTCCTGCTGACCGTGCCGATCCCCCATGACAATGCCTTCCGGATCATCGATCTGGCCTTGCTGGTGTTCTTCACGCTTGAATTTGCAGCCCGTGTCTGGATTGCAGACAATCCGCGCCGGTTTTTCTTCAGGCTTTCAACACTGGCCGATATTCTGGTTCTGCTGTCGCTGGCATTGCCATTGCTGGTCGATAATCTCGGCTTCCTGCGCATTCTGCGCACACTGCGCTTCATGCGTTCCTATCGGGTCATGGAGGAGCTGCGCGGTCTTTTCCCCATTACCGGCAGGCATGAGGATGTTGTGATAGCCAGCATCAACCTGGCGGTCTTCGTTTTCATCGTCACCTCGATTGTCTGGGTGACAGAGGCGCGCATCAATCCTGATCTCAACAGCTGGATTGATGCGCTCTATTTCACCGTGACGACGCTCACCACCACCGGTTATGGCGATATCACGCTCAAGGACCCGCTGGGCCGGCTTCTGACCGTGCTGATCATGATCTTCGGCGTTGCCCTGTTCCTGCGTCTGGCGCAGTCATTGTTCCGCCCGTCCAAGATTGCCTATACCTGCCCGTCCTGCGGCTTGCAGCGCCACGACCCCGACGCCAGCCACTGCAAGCATTGCGGCAATGTCGTTCACATCCGCACGGATGGAGAATGGTAGGGAGAGTGCCGGCTTTCATCTCTGCATGAGTGTGGGAATTGCGAAAAATCCTGTTTTACATACCGATTTCAACGTGATTTGATTATTTCAAAGAGGAGTTTACATGCAATTTGCCAGCATCAATGGCCTGACCATCCACTTTGCCGATACCGGACCACGCAATGCGCCTGCAATTGTCTTTTCCAATTCGCTCGGCACCGATTTCCGTGTCTGGGACAAGCTCCTCGCAGCTTTCGAAGGCAGCATGCGGGTTATCCGCTACGACAAGCGCGGCCATGGCCTCACGGACGCGCCACCCGCCCCCTACCGGATGGAAGACCATGTTGGTGATCTTGCGGGCCTGCTCGACCATCTGAAACTGAAAAATGCGATTGTGGTTGGCCTGTCCGTTGGCGGCATGATTGCGCAAGGTCTGCATGCAAGCCGGCCTGACCTGATACGCGCCATCGTGCTGATGGACACCGCCCACAAGATCGGCACGGAGCCATTGTGGAATGACCGCATCAAGGCGGTCGAGGAAAAGGGCATTGCCGCGATTTCCCCGATGATCCTGGAGCGCTGGTTTTCACCGGCATTCCGCCAGCAAGAAACCACGGAATTTGCCCTGTGGCGCAACATGCTGGAACGCACGACCGTTGCGGGCTATTCCGGCACCTGCGCAGCACTTCGCGATGCCGACAACACCGAGAATGCCAAACGCATCAATGTACCGGTGCTCCTTTTGGCGGGTTCCAACGATGGCTCCACCCCACCAGACCTGGTTCGCTCGACGCATGAACTGATTGCCGGCTCGCGTTTTGAGGTGATTGACGGTCCCGGCCATTTGCCCTGTGTCGAAGCACCTGACGTGACTGCCGGCCTGATACTGGATTTTATCAAGGAGAATGACCTTGCCTGAATCGATCCGCAACGATCAAAGCCCCGCTGGTGCGAATTTCCCGCGTGACCGGAGCTGGCATCCCCCTGCATTCACGCCCTGGTACAAGACCTCGGTGCCGCGCTCGCCAAAACAGGCGCTGATCTCGCTCGATGGCACCGTTTCGGAAATCACGGGTCCGGTTTTCGGCCACAACATGCTCGGCGAGTTGGACAATGATCTCGTCCGCAATTTTGCCAAGCCCGGTGAATCTCCCATTGGCCAGCGCATCATCGTGCATGGCCGTGTGCTGGATGAAAACGGTCGTGGTGTTGCCGGCGCGCTGGTAGAGTTCTGGCAGGCAAATGCCGGAGGCCGCTACCGCCACAAGAAGGAAACCTATCTTGCACCGCTCGATCCCAATTTCGGCGGTTGCGGGCGCACCATCACCGCAGAGGATGGCTTCTACTCGTTCCGCACCATCAAGCCCGGACCTTATCCCTGGCCGAATGGCGTCAATGACTGGCGCCCGGCGCATATTCACTTCTCGGTCTTCGGCCATTCCTTTTCACAGCGCCTCATCACGCAGATGTATTTCGAGGGTGATCCGCTGATCTGGCAATGTCCGATCGTCAAGACAATACCGTCCCGCGAGGCGATCGAGAGCCTGATCGCACCCCTCGACATGGCCAACACCATTCCCATGGATGCTCGCGCCTACAAGTTCGACATCGTCCTGCGCGGCCGCCGCTCGACCCTGTTTGAAAACCGGATGGAGGGAAACTGAAATGGTCCAGTCTCTTGGCCTCCTGAAGGAAACCCCTTCGCAAACCGCGGGACCCTATGTCCATATCGGCTGTGTGCCCAATTTCAGCGGGATCGAGGGTGTTTATCCCGAAGATCTCGGCCGCGGCATGGTCAATGCCAGGACCCGCGGTGAACGTATCACCGTCACAGGTCGGGTCATTGACGGCACAGGCACTCCTTTGCGTGACGTGCTGGTGGAAATCTGGCAGGCGGATGCAATGGGCCTCTACAATTCGCCCATGGAAACGCGCGGGCAGGCGGATCCGGAATTCACCGGTTGGGGGCGTTGCCCGGGCGACATGACCTCCGGCGAGTTCCGTTTCGAGACCATAAAGCCCGGTGCAGTTCCTTACCCTGACGGGCGCATTCAGGCACCGCATATCACCTTCTGGATTGTTGCGCGTGGCATCAATATCGGATTGCATACCCGCATGTATTTCCCGGACGAGGAAGCGGCAAACGCTGCCGATCCCTTGCTGTCACGCATCGAGCACAAGATCCGTGTTCCCACCCTCATTGCAAAATCTTCCGGTGGTGGTGCATATGTGTTCGACATTCACCTGCAAGGCGACAACGAAACCATCTTCCTTGACATTTGATCAGGACCAATTCGGGATAACGGAAATCGAGAATGGCTGACGCATTCATCTGCGACTACATACGCACTCCCATCGGCCGCTTTGCAGGCAGCCTTTCATCGGTAAGGCCGGATGATCTCGGTGCCGTGCCAATGCGCGAGCTGATGGCGCGCAACCCGTCGGTGGACTGGTCTGCCATTGACGAAGTCTATTATGGCTGCGCCAACCAGGCAGGCGAGGACAACCGCAACGTGGCGCGCATGTCGCTGTTGCTGGCGGGCCTGCCCGACACTGTTCCGGCAGCCACCATCAATCGACTTTGCGGTTCGGGCATGGATGCGTTGACCACCGCCGCGCGCGCAATCAAATGCGGCGAGATTGAAATGGCTATTGCAGGTGGCGTTGAATCCATGTCGCGCGCGCCATTCGTCATGCCAAAGGCAACGGAAGCGTTTTCCCGCTCGAACGAAGTGTACGACACGACGATTGGCTGGCGCTTCGTCAATCCGTTGATGAAGAAGCAATATGGCGTGGATTCGATGCCGGAGACCGCTGAAAACGTCGCGGAGGAATTCGGGATTTCCCGGGCCGATCAGGATGCCTTTGCAGTGCGTTCACAGGACAAGGCTGTCGCTGCCCAGGACAATGGTCGTTTGGCGCGCGAGATCGTTGCGGTAACAATTCCGCAGCGCAAGGGTGATCCGGTTGTGGTTGACAAGGACGAGCATCCGCGTCCGGGTTCATCGGTCGACAAACTGGGCAAACTGCCAACACCCTTCCGCCAGGGTGGTTCGGTAACCGCAGGCAATGCCTCGGGCGTCAATGATGGCGCAGCTGCACTAATCATCGCCTCGGCAGACGCTGCGAAGCGCCATGGCCTCACGCCCATCGCCCGCATTCTGGGTGGAGCAACTGCCGGTCTCGCACCGCGCATCATGGGTTTTGGTCCGGCACCGGCCACCCGCAAATTGTGCGCACGCCTCGGCATCAAGCCTTCCGATTTCGACGTGATAGAACTCAACGAGGCATTTGCGAGCCAGGGGCTCGCGGTGCTGCGCGATCTGGGAATTGCCGATGACGCCGCGCATGTGAACCCCAATGGCGGTGCGATTGCGCTTGGCCATCCCCTTGGCATGTCGGGAGCCCGGATTGCCGGAACCGCAGCACTGGAATTGCAGTTGACCGGCGGGCGTCTGGCACTCGCTACCATGTGCATAGGAGTGGGCCAGGGAATAGCAGTTGCGCTGGAGCGCGTGTGAAGGCAAAACGGCTTCATGTCATACACGCCCTTCAATGCCCCGATTCTTGCCGGATTGCTCGGCGACCGCGAGATAACTGCCTGCTTTTCCGTCAAGGTCGAGGCTGCGGCATGGGCGCTGTTTGAATCTGCCCTTGCCCGCTCGCAGGCAGGCGAGGGAATGATCCCGGCCGAATCTGCCCGCGCCATTGCACAGGTCTGCGCCACCTTCGAGGCGGATATGGCAAGGATCACCGAAGCAACAGCCCGCGATGGTGTGCCCATCCCCGAATTTGTGAGGCAGATGCGCGCCATAATCGGCGAGCCGCATGGCCAGTATCTGCACCGCGGCGCAACCAGTCAGGATGTGATCGATACCAGCCTTGTTTTGCGCCTGCGCCCGGTCATAGAGAAACTCCGCGCTCGCCTCGAAGCCTTGCAGGTTGCCTTCGATTCCCTTGATTTCCGTTTCAGCGCTCAGCAGATCATGGCGCGCACTCGAATGCAGACGGCATTGCCCGTCACCGTATCGCGGCGCATCCGTGACTGGCGCGAGCCATTGGCACGCCATGTCGAGCGTTTGGTCGAACTGTCGCCCCGGCTCCTGCGGCTGCAACTGGGCGGGCCAGCGGGAACACTTGCCGAGATGGACGGCAAGGGCGAGGATGTCGCGATTGGGATGGCAGGAATTCTGGGCCTCGCTACGCCGTCGGGCAATTGGCATGCGCAGCGTGACGCTGTCGTGGAATTTGCCTCGCTCCTGTCGCTGATTTCCGGCACGCTCGGAAAATTCGGCCAGGACATTGCCCTGATGGCGCAGAATGAATTTGGCGAAGTGGCGCTGTCAGGTACAGGTGGTTCGTCCGCGATGGCGCACAAGCAGAACCCCGTCAAGGCAGAGGCGCTGGTGACTTTGGCCCGTTTCAATGCAACCCTTGTCTCCGGCATGCATCATTCGCTGGTGCATGAGCAGGAGCGCTCGGGTTCGGCCTGGGCGCTTGAATGGATGTTGCTGCCACAAATCTGCGTGGCAGCGGGCGCGTCGCTGCGCCTGGCGCTCGAACTCGCGGGTTCTGTTACGGCAATGGGGTCGGACCCAGCCTGATGGCCAGCGAAACAGGATCAGATCAATGACCTATCTCATTACCGGTGCTGCGGGTTTCATCGGCTTTCACACCGCGAAGCAATTGCTGGCGCGGGGCGAGCGCGTATTGGGCATCGACAATCTCAACGACTATTACCCGGTTGACCTGAAGCTTGCCCGCTTGCAGCATCTGGCCAATGAGAAGGGATTTGAATTCGTCGAATGCGACATCGCCGAAATGGAAGATTTGAAGGCAGCCGTCTCGGGCAAGGGCGTTAAGCGCATCATCCATCTCGCAGCCCAGGCTGGTGTACGCTATTCCATCGACAATCCGCACGCCTATGTGCGGTCCAACCTCGTCGGTCATGTCAACATGCTGGAGCTTGCCCGCCACATGGATGGCCTCAAGCACATGGCCTATGCGTCGTCGTCATCGGTCTATGGCGGGCGCACCGACCTGCCATTTCTCGAATCCGACCGCGCCGATACGCCAGTCTCGCTTTATGCCGCCACGAAGAAGGCGGACGAACTGATGAGCCACACTTACGCGCATCTCTATCGTATTCCGCTGACGGGCCTGAGGTTCTTCACCGTTTATGGACCCTGGGGCAGACCGGACATGGCCTATTGGTCATTCACGAAAAAGATCCTTGCCGGCGAGACGATCCAGGTTTTCAATCATGGCGACATGCTGCGCGACTTCACCTATGTCGATGACATTGTCGATGGTGTGATCAAGATCGCGTCCACAGGTCACGTGCGTGACATGGAAACACCGCACACGGTCTACAATATCGGCAACAACAATCCCGAGCGGCTCGACGATTTTATCGCCATTCTGGAAAAGGTGACGGGCAAGCGCGCCAACCGCGAAAACCTGCCAATGCAGCCGGGTGATGTGCCCGCGACCTATGCCGACATAACAGCCATTCACCAGGATTACGGCTTCGAGCCAAAAACCGGGCTGCAGGAAGGCCTGACCCGGTTTGTCGGCTGGTACCGGCAATATTTCGGGCAGTAGCGCCTGCTTGCTTTGTCGCCTTTGCGATGGCACACCTGCGCCTGTTGAAGAAACGGGGAACTGCAATGATCCAAATTCGCAAGATTGCTTTTCTGGTTCTGGCTGTGTTCGGGCTGGCAATGGCTGTGCCTGGAAGTGCTGACGCACAGCTGTCCCTGATCGGAGCAGCAACCAAATCGGCCGACAAGACCGCCACCACCATGTCCGATGAACTCGGTCCGCTGATGGACAAGGCGAAAAAGGAGGGGATGAGCGTAGTCGTCATCTCGCCCGTCGAGGCGCAGGCCAGTGAGGTCGCCGCACCGGAAATGTCGATGACCGAGCAGGGCCTGATGATCCGCAGCAAGGTCAGGGAGGTATTCTCAAATATCCCCAACATTTATGGCCAGGTGATTGCGACCTTGCGGGCGGCAAGCCCGGACGGCACCATGAACTGGCTATGGTATGCGATTGGTGTAGCAGTGGTGGGCTTGGTGATAGGCAACACGATTTCCTGGGGCGTGCGCAAGGTCCTCCAGCCCTATTTTGCCTACATGTACAGCGAAAATCCGGAAAGCCGGGCCGAGAAAATCGGTTATCTGCTGTTTCGCGCCGGCTTGATCGCCTTCAATTGCGCGGTCATGTTCGTGGCATCCATGCTGCTTGCTGTGATTGTCGACTATGGCCATGAGCCGAGCCGCTCCACGATAATCGTCATAGTAGCTGCCTATGTTTGCTACTGGATTATCCGCGCCGTGATCCTGTTCAACATCATCGCGCATGATTTGCCCAACCACCGGATGATCAACCTTTCTGATGATCGGGCAAAAAGCCTGCAATATGACATGCGCAACTCGATGGTCGCCGTCATCATTGCCTTCGCTGTATGCGCCTGGATGGACATGCTCGGCCTCGACCGCGACGCCCACAAGCTGTTCCTGATTACTGCCATGCTGATTGCGGCGATCATATTCGGCTATCAAACGATCAAACACCGCGAAGATCTGCGATCTGTCATCCTCGGCAGGGGCGATGTCGCTTCGAAGCCATTCATTCTTCGGGCCATAGCGCTTGCCGCACCGGGACTTGCTACCCTTTATCTCGTCGCATCATGGATCGTGAGCAGTTTCCGCCTGATCATGGACATGCCGAGTGCCAATCTGCTGGTAGCAGCACCAATGATCGCCTTTTTCGGGGCACTGCCGATTTACGGCATCCTCCTGATCATCATCGACAAGGTTTACCAGGCGCGCCGCTATCGCTTCGATCTCAAGGTTCGTCACGCGCGCCAGGCATATCTGCGCGAGCAGGAAGCCGAACGAATTGCGCGGGCTGAAGCGCTTGCGGCAAATCCCGATGCTGAAGACGACATTGTAGAAAACACCTTCAATGTCAAAGCGGATGACGGCCATTATCCCGTCTTCAGGCCATTGTTCCGGCCATTGCTGGAGCAGGCCGCCGCCATCATCGTATTCATGATGGCTGCCGCCTATGTGCTTTCCGCCTGGAATGTGAAGATTGGCGACAAGGGCAATCCCGTCACGGCCTTCATGGACACGCTCACTGTCGCCTTTGTAGCCTGGATACTTTACCGCGCCGTAGTCATTCTGGTCGACAACCGTCTACGCGAGGAAACTGGAGTTGATCCCTCGAGGGCGATCGACGTTGACGATGAGGCTGCAGGCCACGGCTCGACGCGGCTTGGCACCTTGTTGCCGCTGTTGCGCAATGTCAGCATCACGGCCATCGCCATCATTGCAGGCATGATCGTACTTTCAAATCTGGGCGTTGACATCGCCCCATTGTTCGCCGGTGCCGGGGTTATTGGCCTGGCAGTCGGTTTCGGCGCGCAGACCTTGATCCGTGATATCTTCTCGGGTGGCTTCTTCCTGTTCGACGATGCCTTCCGCAAGGGCGAATATATCGAACTCGGCGATATTCGCGGGACGGTCGAGAAAATCTCGTTGCGTTCATTCCAGTTGCGCCATCACAATGGCCCGCTGCACACGGTGCCCTTTGGCGAGATCAAGCAACTCACCAATTATTCGCGCGACTGGGTCATCATGAAACTGCCCTTGCGCGTGACGTATGACACCGATGTCGACAAGGTCCGCAAGCTGGTCAAGAAACTCGGCCAGCAATTGCTGGAACATCCCGATGTCGGCCATAATTTCATCCAGCCCCTGAAATCACAGGGCGTCGTGCAGATGGAAGATTCCGCCATGATCATCCGGGTCAAGTTCATGACCAAGCCCGGCGATCAATGGGTCACACGAAAAGTGGTTTATGCCGCCATCCAGGATTTGTTCCGCAGGGAAGGCATCCATTTTGCCAATCGTGAGGTCACGGTCCGCATCGCCGAGCATGAAAACGGCAAACTGAGTGACAAGGAGCGGGAAGTTGTAACGGGTGCTGCGCGCTCGGTCATTGACGGGGACATTCCTGCCGCAGCCGTTGATGACCGCGGATAGGCGCTGGCGTCAGGCCGCCTGGCCTGCTCGCTGGCCGACTGTTTGTGACAAATCGCAATTCTGTCTGTGGAAATGCTCAGGAAAATAACATGGCCGTTGTGTTTGAAGTGTGACTTGTGTCACTTTGCGGTCATCAGGGTTTGTGTAAACCTCAAAAAAATAACGGACCGCAAAAAACTGCGGGCAGGTGAGGGGCAGTCGCTACATGGCGGATGATCGCCGTATATTGCTTGAAGTAAGGGATCTGCACGTCTCTTTCGCCATCCAGGGCGGGACAGTTGACGCAGTGAAGGGTATCAGCTTCAAGCTGCGCAAAGGGTCTGTACTGGCCCTGGTGGGGGAGTCGGGATCGGGCAAATCGGTGATCGCGCAATCAATCTTGCGAATCTTGCCGAAGAACGGCCAGATCAAGTCCGGCCAGATCCTGTTTCATGACGAGAAACATGTGCCGGAACCGGTGGACATTGCTGCGCTCAGTGAGCGTGACCCCTATCTTTACGAGATGCGCGGCGGTCGCATATCGATGGTCTTTCAGGAGCCGATGACCGCCCTTTCGCCGCTGCACACGATCGGCAACCAGATCGAGGAAGCGCTTCGTCTGCACCACTCCCAATCCGGCAAACAGGCAAGACTGGATACCGAGGAGATTCTCCGGCTGGTCGGTTTTCCAGACCCGCACAAGGGCTATGAACGCTATCCGTTCGAATTGTCCGGCGGACTTCGCCAGCGTGCGGTCATTGCCATGGCGCTGATCTGCAATCCCTCGCTCGTCATTGCCGATGAGCCGACTACTGCGCTCGACGTCACGGTTCAGGCGCAGATACTGCGGTTGATGAAGGAACTGCAGCAGAAGTTCAACACCTCCATCCTGCTCATCACCCATGACCTTGGTGTTGTTGCCAACATGGCTGACGAGGTCGTCGTTGCCTATCATGGCAAGGTCATGGAAGCGGGGCCGATCGATACGATATTCCGCAATCCGAGGCACCCCTACCTCAAGGCGCTGATGGCCGCCGTCCCGCATTTCGACATGAAGCCGGGCGAAAGGCTGGTCTCGCTTCGTGACATGGGCGGTGAAAGTGCCAAGACCATCGAGGCGCTGGCTGATCGTTTCCAGGTTCGCGACGAAGTTCCTGCCGGAGTGCCGCATCTGGAAGTGAAAAACCTGCGCAAGGAATTCATTACCAGGAAAGGGAGCTGGTTTGGCAGCGGGACATCAAACCGCGTTGTTGCTGTTGACGATGTCTCTTTCCAGATCCGCAAGGGAGAATGCCTTGGCCTGGTCGGCGAATCCGGTTCCGGCAAGACCACCGTCTCCAAGATGATCATGCGTGCAATCACCGCGACATCCGGTGAAGTTCTGATGCATGCCGATGGCAAGATGGTCGATGTGCTGGCGCTTGAAGGCAGTGACCTGATGGCGTTTCGCCGCAAGGTCCAGATGATCTTCCAGGACCCGTTTTCCTCGCTCAATCCGCGCATGACCGTGCAAAACATCCTGGCAGAGCCGTTTGTCATTCACGATATCGGCAACGCTGAAAGCCGGACCAACGAGATCGTCGATCTCATGACGCTGGTCGGTCTCGATCCGCGCTTTCTCAACCGCTATCCTCATTCCTTCTCCGGCGGGCAGCGCCAGCGCATCGGCATCGCCCGTGCGCTTGCCTTGCATCCCTCGATCATGATCTGCGACGAGCCTGTCTCCGCGCTTGATGTTTCGGTCCAGGCGCAGATCCTCAATCTGCTCAATGACCTGCGTTCAGAGCTCGGCCTTACCAGCCTGTTCATCTCGCACAATCTCGCTGTAGTGAATTATGTAGCCGAGCGCATTGCCGTGATGTGCCGCGGCCGGCTGGTCGAAATGGCGCCGCGCGAGGAACTGTTTGCCAATCCGCGGCACCCCTATACCAGGGCGCTGTTGGCGTCGGTCCCGTATCCGGATCTTGATCGCCTTCTCGAATTTGAAAATATCCGCTATTCAGGCGCGGATGATACATCTGCCTGGGGAAAGGCGTTTGTCGCAAGCGATCGGGGGGATCTGGCTGCGATAGAAGTCGGCAATGAGCATTTCGTGCTCGCCAATTCAAACATCGACATGAGGGAGCTGGTTTGATGTTCGCTTCGAAATGGAAACAGGGACTGGGTTTCGCAATGGCAGCCTTGCTGTCGGCAATGGCGTTCCTGCCCGCTGCGCGTGCTGGAGAGGCGCCGGAACTGACAAAGCTGGTCGAGGAAGGAAAACTTCCGCCGCTTGCCGAGCGCCTGCCAAAAAATCCCTTCGTGGTCGACATGGCCGCCGAAAACAAGGAAATCGGCCAATATGGCGGTTCACTGAAACTGCTGATGGGCAGTGTAAAGGACTTGGGCCAGATCACTGTCTACACCTATGCCCGCCTGGTTGGGTATGGCCCCGATATCGAGATCAAGCCGGATATCCTGGAATCCTTCGAATCCGATGGCGACAAGCAGTTCACCTTCCACATCCGCGAAGGCCACAAATGGTCTGACGGACAACCCTTCACCGCAGAGGACTTCCGCTATTTCTGGGAAGACATGGTCAAGGACCCCGAACTGGGTCGTGAGGGTGTCCCGCAGGAAATGACCGTGGATGGCGAAGAGCCGAAATTCGAGGTGATCGATCCGCTGACGGTTCGCTATACCTGGTCGAAGCCAAACCCGGCATTCCTGATTGCGCTGGCTGCTCCCGCGCCGCTCTATATCTACCGCCCGGCGCATTATCTGAAGCAATTCCACGCCAAATATGCCGACAAGGCCAAGCTCGACGAAATGGTCACGACTGCCAAGGCAGACAGCTGGGCTGCCTTGCATACCCGCATGCAGCGCCAGCGCCGCCCGGAAAATCCGGATCTGCCAACCTTGCAGGCCTGGCACAATTCAACACCCTCACCAAGTGAGCGCTATGTTTGGGAGCGCAATCCGTATTTCCATCGCGTCGACAATGAAGGCAATCAGTTGCCCTATATCAACGAACTGGTGATGGATATCGTCTCCGACGAGGTGATTGCTGCCAAGACCGGTGGCGGCGAGAGCGACCTTCAGGCGCGCTATATCCGTTTCGACAACTTCACCTTCCTCAAGGAAGCTGAGGAAAAGCACGGCTTCCACACCTATCTCTGGTCAACCGGCAAGGGCTCGCAGGTCGCGCTCTTTCCCAACCTCAATGCACAAGACACTGTCTGGCGTGGCCTGATGCGCGATGTGCGCTTCCGGCGCGCCCTTTCGCTGGCCATTGACCGCGATGAAATCAATGAAGTGATCTATTTCGGTCTGGCAACGCCAAGCGCCAACACCGTCATGCCCGAAAGCCCGCTGTTCAAGGAAGAGTATCGCGATGCCTGGGCAATCCGCGATATCGACAAGGCCAACGAACTGCTCGACGAGGCAGGCCTCGGCGCGCGGGACAAGGACGGAGTGCGGTTGCTGCCAAATGGTCAGCGTGCCGAAATCACTGTTGAAAGTGCTGGTGAAAGCACTGAGGAAACCGACGTTCTCGAACTGATTGCCGATCACTGGTCGCAAGTCGGGATCAAGATGTTCGTGCGCGCCTCGCAGCGCGATATCTTCCGTCGCCGCGCCTATAATGGCGAGACGCTGATTTCGGTATTTTCCGGCATGGACAATGCGATTGCCAATTCGGAAATGAGCCCGCAGGAAATGGCACC
>JAGRLM010000327.1 GCA_020441795.1 Nitratireductor sp. | reverse complement strand
CATTGTCCTGAATGAAGATCTTGCGTGGCTCAACCTCCTCGCCCATCAGGCGCGAGAACAGATCGTCTGCGTCGGTCGCATCATTGATGCGGACCTGCAGCAGCGACCGGACATCAGGATCAAGCGTTGTTTCCCACAACTGGTCCGGGTTCATTTCGCCAAGCCCCTTGTAGCGCTGTAGAGCAAGACCCTTGCGGCCGGCCGCAAAGACCGATATCAGCAGCGCCCTTGGCCCCGGAACACTCTGCGCATCATCCTTGCGGGTGAATACCGGCGGCGTGCCATAGACTTCCTGCAACGGGGCAGAAATCGCATCGAGCCTGCGTGCATCCGCTGATGCAATCAGCGCAGCATCGATCAGTGCTGTTTCCTTGACGCCGCGCACCATGCGTTCAAAGGCCAGTCCGCCATCCGAAAGCCGAATGCCCTGCCAGCCGCGCTCGGTCTCCTCGGCAATGATGTCGAGCCGCCTGGCAACATTTTCCGCTGCCGACTGTGCCCGGTCTGCATCATTGATCAACGCCTCGTTGAGGGCGCCGGCAATCGCGGCCTGCTCGATCACATCCTTGTTGTAGCGGGTATGCAGATTGTCCAGCAGCGTGCGCGCCTGCAGCGCGGTATCGATGACAGCGCGCAGGTCAGTCCCGACGCGGACTTCACCATTGGCGAGTTCCAGCCTGGTTTCCTCAAGGCCGCCCTCGATCAGGAAATTCTCCAGCGCGCGCTCATTCTTGAGATATTGCGAACTCTTGCCGCGCGTTACCTTGTACAGCGGCGGCTGGGCGATATAGATGTGCCCGCGCTCGATCAGTTGCGGCATCTGCCGGAAGAAGAAGGTCAAAAGCAGTGTGCGAATATGGGCACCGTCAACATCGGCATCGGTCATGATGATGATGCGGTGATAACGCAGCTTGTCGATATTGAACTCGTCCTTGCCGATCGAGGTGCCGAGTGCCGTGATCAGCGTGCCGATTTCCTGGCTGCCGAGCATCTTGTCGAAGCGCGCGCGCTCGACATTGAGGATCTTGCCGCGCAATGGCAGAACAGCCTGGTTGGCCCGGTTGCGCCCCTGCTTGGCCGATCCGCCCGCCGAATCGCCCTCGACCAGAAACAGTTCGGACTTTGCCGGATCGCGCTCCTGGCAATCGGCGAGTTTTCCCGGCAGCGATGAAATGTCCAGCGCACCCTTGCGGCGCGTCAGTTCGCGCGCCTTGCGCGCTGCTTCACGGGCAGCCGCCGCCTCAACCACCTTGCCGACCACGATACGGGCTTCGGTCGGGTTTTCCTCGAACCATCGGTTCAGCGTCTCGCTGACAAGGCTCTCGACAACGGGCCGAACCTCGGAGGAAACCAGCT
Organism: Nitratireductor sp.; assembly: GCA_020441795.1. GTDB lineage: Bacteria > Pseudomonadota > Alphaproteobacteria > Rhizobiales > Rhizobiaceae > BOKV01. Next base: position 708 of record JAGRLM010000327.1, on the reverse strand, counting down.
TGTCCTTGGTCTGGGACGAAAATTTCGGATCAGGCACCTTGACCGAAAGCACGCAAGTCAGGCCCTCGCGGCAATCGTCACCAGTAAGCGTCACCTTTTCCTTCTTGGTGATGCCTGATGATTCGCCATAGCCCGTGACCTGGCGTGTCAGCGCGCCGCGGAATCCGGCCAGATGCGTACCGCCATCGCGCTGGGGAATGTTGTTGGTAAAGCAGAGTACATTCTCATGGTAGGAATCGTTCCACCACAACGATACTTCAACCGTGATCCCGTCCTTTTCCGAACGCAGATAGATCGGCTTGCTGATCAGCGGCGACTTGGTCCGGTCCAGATAACGCACAAAGGCTTCAAGCCCTCCCTCGTACAGCAGTTCCTCGCGCCTTTCCTCGACGCCGCGCCTGTCGGTCAGAATTATGCGCACGCCGGAATTGAGAAATGCCAGTTCGCGCAGGCGATGCTCCAGCGTGTGGTAATCGAATTCCGTCATGGTGAAAGTCAAAGGTGAGGGCAGGAAGGTAACCTCGGTGCCGTTGCGCCGGTCTTCCTTGCCGGTTACCTGCAGCGGGCCGTCGGCCACGCCATGGGTGAAGCTCATCTCGTGCACTTCGCCACGCTGGAAGATTTTCAGCTTGAGCCAAACCGAAAGTGCATTGACCACCGACACGCCAACGCCATGCAGGCCACCCGACACCTTGTAGGAATTCTGGT
>JAGRLM010000326.1:1791-16811 GCA_020441795.1 Nitratireductor sp. | reverse complement strand
AGGACACGCTTGCCGGCAATCCGCCGGTGGATGTCGTGGTTCCCAATTCCGGCGTGCTTGCAGGTGTCTATGTGCAGGCGATATCAGCCTACGCGCCGCATCCCAATGCCGCCAAGTTGTGGATGGAATACCTTTATTCCGACGAGGGCCAGTTGCTTTGGCTGAAAGGCTATTGCCATCCAGCGCGCTTCAACGCCATGGCTGCTGCCGGCAAGATCCCGCAGGAACTGCTCGACAAGTTGCCGCCTGCAGAATCCTATGCGAAGGCCTATTTCCCGACATTGGAAGAAGTTGACGCAAACAAGATCGCCGTCACCGGTGGATGGGATTCCGTCGTTGGTGCCAACGTCCAGTAGGGACTTGGGCGAGTTGGCTGCCCCGCGAGCAATTGCGGGGCAGTAACATGCCATGATTGGTGCTTGCCATGCTTTGGCAATTGCCATGGGGGAACAGGGGTCACGGTCTTGGGCATGTCTTCGCGACGGCAGCGGTTGACAGCGAAATCGGTTTGGCGGCGATTGCCCCTGACTTGGATAGGCATTGCGCCCTTTGCCATTTTCGTGACGCTCTTCCTTTTCCTGCCCACGATGAAAATCGTCGTCGGTGCATTCCAAACACCTGATGGCAGCTTTACGCTGGCCAATATCATCGGGCTCAATACCCCATCGATCCTTGCCTCGTACTGGATATCGATCAAGATCAGTGTCGCTTCGGCCCTGATTGGTTGCGCGGTCGGTTTTGCCATGGCGGCGGCAATCGTGATTGGTGGATTGCCAGGCTTTGTTCGTGGGCCGTTGCTGACATTTTCGGGCGTGGCGTCCAATTTTGCCGGCGTGCCGCTGGCATTCGCCTTTCTGGCAACGCTGGGTCCGGTCGGGCTTGTGACCGTGTTCCTGCGTACCAATCTCGGTATTGACCTCAGGCTTCTCGGCTTCAACCTGTTGAGTTTCTGGGGCCTGACGATCACCTATCTCTTTTTCCAGATACCGCTGATGATACTGATCATCACGCCTGCGCTGGACGGGTTGAAGCGTGAGTGGCGTGAGGCTGCGGCCAATCTTGGCGCAACGACCGCGCAGTATTGGCGTCTGGTTGCCCTGCCTGTGCTTTTCCCATCGCTGCTGGGCGCCTTTGCGCTGCTTTTTGCCAACGCCTTCGGTGCGGTTGCCACCGCGATTGCGCTTACGGGTTCGTCGCTTTCGATTGCGCCGATCCTGCTGTTTGCACAGATCCGCGGTGATGTGCTTGGGGACCCGCATCTGGGTTATGCACTTGCCTTCGGAATGATTGTCATTACCGGCATCGCCAACACGATCTATATCTGGCTGCGATCGAGGTCGGAAAGGTGGCTCAATTGAAGCGGATCCGGGTCTGGGCAATTCTTGCGGCAGGAATGTTGTATTTCCTGCTGCCGCTGATCGGAATGACCGAGTTCAGCTTGAAGATGCGCCGCGGCGTCTATTCATTCGACGCCTATGCCAAGGTGCTGGCTGATCCTGCGTTCCAGCAGACATTCGTTTATTCCATCACCATGGCATTGTTCACCATTGCCTTTGGCGTGCTATTGGTGGTGCCCACCGCCTTTTGGGTCAGATTGAAGATGCCGGGGGTGCGCCCCTATGTCGAGTTCATTACCCTGCTGCCACTGGTCATCCCTGCCATCGTCATCGTCTTCGGCTATATCCGCCTCTACAATACCTCTAGTTGGCTGCCATTGACGGGCAGTCTGACGGGCACAAACCTTTTGTTGATGTTCGGCTACACGACACTTTCGCTACCCTACATGTATCGTGCCGTCGATACGGGGCTGCGTACCATTGATGTGCGAACCCTGACGGAGGCTGCACAGAGCATGGGCGCCGGATGGACCACAATACTGGTGCGGATCATCCTGCCCAATGTGCTTGTCGCGGTTTTGTCAGGCGCATTCGTGACCTTTGCGATTGTCATCGGTGAGTTCACGATGGCAGCCTTGCTCAACCGGCCAGCCTTTGGTCCCTACATGCAATTGCTTGGAGCCAACCGCGCCTATGAACCGGCAGCACTTGCCGTTATCGCTTTCGCCATAACCTGGGGCTGCATCGCGCTTATCCAGTTGCTGGCGAGATTTGCACCCAAATCAGCAGTATCGGGAAAGTAGTGCCGCATGGGCGATCCGTATCTGGTCATTGACAGTGTCACCAAATCGTTTGGCTCGCATCAGGTGGTGCGCGGTGCCAGCATATCGGTTGATCGCGGCGAGTTTGTCTCGTTTCTGGGACCCTCGGGCTGCGGCAAGACCACAATTTTGCGAATGATCGCTGGCTTTGAGACGCCGACAGACGGGACCATCAGCATTGACGGGCGCGACATTACCGATCTCAGGCCCAACCAGCGCAATATCGGGATGGTATTCCAGTCCTATGCGTTGTTTCCCAACATGACTGTTGCCGGCAATATCGGCTTTGGCTTGCGGGTTGCGGGCGTCTCGGCCGCGCAAACTGCCAAACGGGTCGAGGAGATGCTGGCACTTATCAAGTTGCCGCAACTGGCGACGCGCTATCCCTGGCAGTTGTCCGGTGGCCAACAGCAACGCGTTGCACTGGCTCGCGCCCTCGCGCCAAGCCCGACCGTATTGCTGCTGGATGAACCATTGTCAGCGCTGGATGCCAAGATCAGGGTGTCGCTGCGGGCGGAGATCAGGGCTATCCAGCAGGATCTCGGCATCACCACCATTTTCGTGACCCATGACCAGGAAGAGGCATTGTCGATGTCTGACCGGGTGATGGTAATGCACCAAGGGGTGATCGATCAGATCGGGACACCGTTCGAGGTCTACAATCGCCCAACGACGCGGTTTGTAGCATCATTTGTCGGAACATTGTCGCTGATCGACGGCCTGGTCGGTGATCCTGCCAAGGGCGAGGTCAAGACGGCGCTTGCCAGTTTCAGCGGTGTTGAACTGCCGAAAGCTGCAGTGAAGGACCAGAAGGTTACGCTGGCGCTACGGCCCGAGTCGTTGCGCTACAACGCGCGTGCGGGTGATGTGGCGCTGACCGGCAGGATATTGTCTGTGGATTTTCTGGGTTCAGTGATACGCGTTACGGTGGATGTAGGCGGCAACCCGGTTACGCTGGATGCCTTCAATGACCCCGGCACACCGCCGCCAGCCAAGGGGGAAAATGTGACCATGCATGTCGCTCCCGGCAGTGTTCTGGTGCTCAAGGACTGAGCCTAGCGTATCAGCATCACCGGCACCTTGCAGGCGCGGATCATTCCCGTGGTGGTGGAGCCGATGATCAGGCTTCGAATGCGGGAATGGCCATAAGCGCCCATCACCACCATGTCGAATTTTTCAGCTTCCACCAGCTGCGCCAAGGCGGTTTCTGCCTGGCCAGCGATAATCCGCGTTTCAGCGGCGAGACCGGCACCGCTCAAGGTGTCGTGTGCATTGTCGAGCGCCCTTTGTGTTTCCGGCGAAGCCGCACCAACGCTGACCAGATGAACGGAAAGACCGACGAAGAGCGGGTCACGCGCGATATGGTCAACGGCCTTCAGCGCCGACATGCCGGCATCGAAGGCCACCAGGACCTTGTCAACGGCGCGAAAGGCGCGGGCGGCAACGAATACCGGCTTGTGGCTGGCGCGCACGATCCGTTCAAGATTAGAACCGAGATGCCCCTTGGCAAAATCCACAGCCTCGCCGCGTTTGCCGATCAGTATCAGACCTGCATCCTTTTCCACCTCGCCGACCGTTTCAACAAGATCGCCGTGGCGAAGCCGGGTCGTGACATCCGCGACGCCGGCTTTCTTCACGATGGCCTCTCCATCCTCGAGAATTGCCCTGCCGCGCTGTGCAACGAGCTTGGCCCGTTGGCCTTCGACTTCGGCCAACTCCTCCAGAAGGGCTGTGCGTGCGCCAAGACGGATGGAGCCTGAAAGGTCCTGCCTGATGACAGGCTCACGACGTCCAAGCACATGCAGGAGTTCGACCGGCATTGCGGTGCGATTCGAAATCCAGGCCGCATTCTCGCACACACTTGCCGAATAGATGGAGCCATCCACCAGGGCGATGATTTTCTGTGTCATGACAAGGCCTCCCTCAATGCGCCATCAGCTTGTCCATCGCACCCGGCTTGTCGTGGATTGCAAGCTTGTCAACGATGGTTTCGGACGCTTCGTTCATGCCGATGATTTCCACTTCCGCGCCATCCCGGCGGAATTTCAGCACGGCCATGTCCAGGGCCTGAACGGAACTGATATCCCAGATATGCGCTGCCGATACATCGATGACCACCTCGTCGAGCGCTTCCTTGAAGTCGAAGGCGCGCATGAAATCCTCGACCGAGGCATAGAACAGCTGACCTTCCACACGATAGGTGCGCTTGCGCCCGTCGCTGCTGATCTGCGAGGTCACGCCAAACAGCTGCGAGATCTTTCCGGCGAAGAATATTCCCGAGAGCAGAACTCCTGCCAGGACGCCAAGTGCCAGGTTGTGCGTGTAGACCACAACCACAACAGTGGCGATCATGACAATGGATGACGACTTGGGATGGGTGCGCAGCGACTTGATCGAGGACCAGGAGAATGTGCCGATGGAGACCATGATCATGATGGCTACCAGTGCGGCCATCGGAATCTGGCGAACCAGGTCGCCCAGGCCCACTACCATGATGAGCAGGAATGTGCCTGCCGCAAAGGCTGACAGGCGGCCCCTGCCGCCGGATTTCACATTGATGATCGACTGGCCGATCATGGCACAGCCTGCCATGCCGCCAATGAAACCGGTCGCGGTATTGGCAATGCCCTGGCCGATGCACTCCTGGTTGCGGTCGGAAGTCGTGTCGGTCAGATCATCTACGATGTTCTGGGTCATCAGGCTTTCGAGCAGGCCAACCACGGCGACGGCAAAGGAATAAGGAGCGATGATTGTCAGTGTCTCGAGTGTGAAAGGGATGTCCGGAATGAGGAAAACCGGAAGGGTGTCGGGCAATTCACCAAGATCGCCAACGGTTCGAACATCCCAGCCGAACCAGACCACCAGCGCTGTCAGCAACACGATTGTCACGAGTGGCGAGGGGATGGCTTTGGTCAGGTTGGGAAAGAGATAGATGATGGCAAGACCGGCAGCGACCAGCGCATAGGTGAGCCATGTCACCTTCCATGGATCGAGTTCAGGCAATTGCGCCATGAAGATCAGGATGGCGAGCGCATTGACGAAGCCGGTCATGACCGATTTCGATACGAACCGCATGACGAAGCCGAGTTTCAACAGTCCGATGACGATCTGGATGAGACCGGCAAGAACCGTGGCGGCCAGCAGATATTGCAAGCCGTGATCCCTGACCAGGGTTACCATCAAGACAGCGGTGGCTGCGGTGGCTGCAGAAATCATGCCGGGCCTGCCGCCGGTAATCGCGATAATGACGGCAATGGAAAAACTGGCATAAAGGCCGATCTTCGGATCCACACCCGCAATCGTGGAAAAGGCAATGGCTTCGGGGATCAGCGCCAGTGCCACAACGAGGCCTGACAACAAGTCGCCGCGGATATTGCCGAACCACTGGTTTTGATAAGCGTTGAGGGAAATCATGAAATATCCGGTTGTTGCAGGGCTGGCGCCGTCAGGCCGACCATGCTTGTTTGACTGTGGAAGTCGGGGGATGATCCTGCGGATGGGCGGCTGGAACAGCCACCCCGGTTTTCACCAGGGTCCGTGTTTGTTGCGGCGCAACATATCCTGCCGGGTTGCAAATGCCAATGGAGCAGATGTTTTTTTGATTGTTTTGAAATTTGCGGGTGCCCGGCCAATATCCCTGTATCGCAGAGTGTATCAGCGAAATGTGGTAGAAAAGATTAGCCGAATAAATAATTACTGGTGATTCTCAAGCCAGCAATTTCAAAGATGGTTAACGATCATTGATTGATTGTGTCTGTATTTGCCCCTATCGTCATTTATTCGTGCTCAATATTGCCGGGTTCTGATCCGAAGGCGCGATTTTCTCGATGAAGCGTGGACGGGGCCATTGGCTGCGCTGAACGGGTTCCAGCCTGTGAATGGATCACAGGTATAACCTGCGTCCGCTATTTTGATTTCGGGCGCTCCCTTTTGGAGGAACTACCCATGCCCGTTACCACCAGCTATTCATGGAACTTGCTAAACACGATCTTCATCGGCTCGTCTTTTGGACAAAACCATCAATCGCTCACCCCTCTTGCCAATGGCGGGTTTGCCCGCGTTGGGGACAATGGGGGGAGGATCTTTGTCACCGTCTTCGATGAAGACGGCAACGAGACGGCCTCATGGCAGGGCGCTCAAGCCAGGAACGGCGCTATCGCGCAATTGGACAATGGCAATCTGGTGATCGTTTCGCAGGATACTGATTCCATTATCTTCGAGATACGTGACACCAGCGGCAATATCGTTGTTCCTTCCACAGACTTCGGCATTCTTCCATCTTACTCATACAACATCAATCCTACCGTTGTTGCGAGCTCAGGTGGTTTTATGATCAGTTTCGACAGTTATTATACCAGCAATGGTGATCTTGATCCCCTCCTTCATGCCTTTGACAATTCCGGGGCTACAGTCGGGAGTTTCAACGGTTGGGCTGGCACAGTCCTTGACGAAAGCAATACGGCCATGGCGCTGCTTGCCGATGGCAATATTGCTGGTGTCTGGCAGCAAGTAGACGGCTCAGGAAATTCGGTTCTCAGGACAGAGGTAAAGTTAGCTGATGGTTCAGGCTTGATATCGGCAGGGGATATTCTTGTCGACGATACAGGCACCATCAACCGCAATCCGGCGATCATTGCGCTCGCCACCGGTGGATACGCGATTGTTTATGAGGACAATGAATTCCAGGATGGTGGGCTGACCATGGCCACCTATTCCGCCACCGGTGTGTTTGTTGCCCGGTTTGACATATCCGGCAACTCCCTGGATTTGTCCAATCCCGAGGCAACGCTGCTTGCCAATGGATTGATAGCCATTTCAGTCACGGAAACAGTGCCCGAACCAGGAGACATATCTGATGCGTTGACCCTTTTGCGGGTGGTCAATCCGGCAAACGGGCAGATCGTTTTCGATGACGCCAACGTGACAGGCGTCAATGACTGGGAAATACCAACGGAAAATTCAACAATCGCCACCCTGCTCAATGGCAATATTGTTGTCGTGCATGAAGCGTCTGGCGTGCAGGTTGCAGGTGAAGTGCTGCAGCCGGTCCGGTTCACCACGGGCGACAATGCCTCCAACATTGTCAATGGTGATGCTTTTGCTGACGTGATGATGGGCGGATCGTCGGCGGATTTCTTTTACGGATTCGCCAATGATGACCGGCTGTTTGGCGGTGGCGGCGCGGACTGGCTCTATGGCGGCGATGGCGCGGACACGCTTGACGGCGATGCCGGCGCGGACCTTCTTTTCGGACAGGCCGGCAATGATGAAATAAATGGCGGAGACGATGGTGACTTCATCTATGGCGGTGATGGCAACGACACCCTGATCGGTGAAGACGGCGCCGACTGGATTTACGGGGAGGCCGATGATGACATCATATTTGGCCAGGCAGGCAGCGATGTGTTGTTTGGCGGCACCGGACGTGACCAGATTTTCGGGGGTCTCGAAACCGATACCATCTTTGGCGAAGCCGAAGATGATCGACTTTACGGCCAGGAAGGCGGGGATGTGATTTCCGGCCAGGACGGTGACGATCAAATCCATGGCGGCGCCGACGGCGATTTCCTGTTTGGCGGCACCGGTTATGACTCACTCTATGGTGAGGACGGGGTCGACCAGCTATGGGGCCAGGAACAGGACGATTATCTCAATGGTGGCGCCGGCACAGATGACTTGCATGGCGGCACGGGTAATGACCGTCTCTACGGCGGCGATGACACAGACAGTCTGTTTGGTGACGAAAACAACGACCTGCTGCATGGCGGTAATGGCGGCGATGTTCTCAATGGAGGCATTGGCAATGATACGCTGTATGGCGATGCTGATGGCGACTTCCTGTTTGGCGACGGTGGCAGCGATTTCATCAATGGAGGAACTGGCAATGACCAGCTCTATGGCGGCTCCAATGGCCTGGCTATCCCGGGCGAAACGGACTATTTCCAGTTTGACGGACCGGGCTGGGGGGTAGACACCATCCATGACTTTGAAGATGGCGTCGATCGAATCCAGTTCAACACAACCGCCACATTGGACGATTTCACCGATCTCACGGTCTCCAGCGCCAGTGGCAATGCCATCCTGACCTTTGGGGCGGATTCAATCACCATTATCGGCGCTGCCGGGCTGATCACAGCAAGCGATGTGGACTTCATTGTGTTTTGATCAGATGTTGCCTTGACGGGACAAACGAAAAGCCCGGCGCATGGCCGGGCTTTACTTCTTGGCATCTGAACTTCAGGCGCCTCACAACCTTATCAATAGCGCAAGGCGGTTCTGCTCCCTAAAGAGCGAAGACTTGGTCGGAAGTCTTCAGCCGCCATATTTCTTGATGAGGGCGCGCGCCTGATCAATGGTGGCCTGGCCGTCAATGCCCTTTTCCTTGACTGATGCGATCCAGCGTTGCGTGACCGGCAATGCCTTTTCCTTCCAGCGGGCAACTTCCGTCTCATCCAGCTGGATGATCGAGTTTCCGTTCTTCACCGCAATGTCGCGGCCCGGCTTGTCGTAGTCGAACATCACCTGGGCAGCGAATTCCGAGAGCTTCTGTCCGGATTCCGCGTCAATTGCTGCGCGAATATCATCTGGTAGCGACTCGTATTTGGCCTTGTTCATCACCGCCACAATCGTCGCAGTGTAGAGGGCTTCCTTGCCGCCAAACTCCACATGGTTCTTCACCAGTTCCGCGAGCTTGATCGACGGTGTCACTTCCCAGGGAATAACCGTGCCGTTGACAACACCCTTGGAAAGCGCTTCCGGAATGGCAGGCAGTGGCATGCCGATTGGCTGTGCGCCCAATTCGGTCAGCATGTCCGTGATAACGCGGGTTGGACCACGCAGCTTCATGCCTTTCAGGTCTTCGATCTTGTTGACCGGATCCTTGGTGTGGATCACACCGGGACCATGCACCCAGGCACCCAGGACCTTGACGTCCTTGTATTCGCCCGCCTGCAGGTCTGTATCCACCATGTCCATGAACGCCTTGGAAGTGGCGATCGGGTCCGTCATCATGAAGGGCAGTTCGAAAACCTCGGTTTTCAGGAACCGTCCGGGTGTATAGCCGACGACCGTCATGACGATGTCGGCGGTGCCGTCAATGGCCTGGTCCATAAGGTCGCCCGGCTTGCCTCCCAGTGCCATGGCGTCGAAATGTTCGATCTTGAGCTTGCCGCCGGTGGCCTCCTCGATCTTCTGGGCCCAAGGCTTGAGAATGTGTTTGGGTACCGTCGCCTGCGGCGGCAGGAACTGGTGCAGTCGCAGGGTAATTTCCTGCGCCAGCGATGCACCCGGCAAGAATGTCAGCGCAGCCAGCGCCAGCATGGTGCCTTTCAAGAATCCACGTTTTTGCATAATTCCTCCCTTGGCATTGTCTGCCATGTGTTTCCTCCAGCGATGCGGTCCTCCCGGCTCCGCGCCAGATGAAAGGATAATGCGCGCAAAGCGCAACGTCCAAACATGGCTGCAAATGCAGGCAATCAAAAATCCCGATAGGGTTTGTCTTTCTGATCGTAAAATCAGGTTGCCAAACCAGGCTCGTGAGGTCACCGGTTGGGGGAGGGGTGTTTGGCCACGGTCATGGCAATCTGGTCGCGCAGCCATGAATACATTGCCGAGCGATGGGTTCTCGTGGTCCAGACCAGGTAAATATCAACGGTTGCCGCGCAGGGACATTCGGTAACGTGAACCTCGTCACCCAGACTTGCGGCGACGCGGCTCGGCACTGTCGCGACCAGGTTGGTGCCCTTGACCATGTTCTGGATGCCTGCCGGGCTTGGTGTTTGCACAACGTGGTTCAGGGTCGTTCCCAGGGCGTCCAGTTCAACGAGATATCGCGAACGCCACGAACCGCCATAGGTAACGGTCACATGGCGCGCGCCGGTGAAGTCCTGCATGGTCATTGGTTTGGCTGCCATTGGATTTGAGTGATCCATGATGCAGGCATATTTCTCGGCCAGCAGGAGCCGGCTGTAGAATTCGGTTTCGTCCGGTCGCAACGGACCGATCAGCAAGTCTACTTCGGCGCGTTTCAGCAGCTTGTCGCCTTCGGAAGTGGAGTTGACGAGATCAAGCCGGATTGCCGGTGCGACAACGGCAAGTTCGCGCACCAGGTCGGGAATGATGATCTGGCGTTCATAGAAATTGCAGCCAATGCGAAATTCGTTGTTGGCAGTTGCCGGGTCAAATGTATCCGGCCGGGCGAGGGTATCAAACTGCTCGAGCATACGTGCTGCGGTTTCGACAATCGTGTTGCAGCGCTCCGTTGCAATTACCTCTGCGCCCTGTCGAAAGAACAAGGGGTCTGCAAATGTCTTGCGGAGTTTCTCGATCGTGTAGCTGACGGCAGACTGGTTGGTCCCAAGAACAACTGCCGCCTCGGTGAAAGAGCGGTGTTGGTGCACGAGGCGCAGGGTCCGAAGTGCTGCAAAATCCGTATTGGGTTCGTTGCGTCGTTTCATTCTGTCTCCCATTCGGCCAATTCAAGCCCAATTGGAGATTTTGATCAAGGCCATCAACTCTATCGGATTGTTGTATGGCATTGGAATTTCTATCATTCTTGTCGGCTGCGTGAAGAGGACAAGCGGCCAAGGGAGGATGAGATGCCGACAGCGCCGGTGGATGAGGCGATTGCCATAGCCGATCTCGTGCGGGATCCATATGCGATCTACAAGCGTTTGCGGGCTGAAACGCCTGTGCTGAGGGTGCGCTCGGTTGGGCGAACCTTGCTGACCAAGGCTGCAGACACGCGCGCGGTAAAGGAAAATTCTGCCCTTTTCAGCACCAATGATCCCAATACGCCGATGAAGCGGGCATTCCAGGCGCATACACTGATGCGCAAGGATGGTGAGGAACACATGCGGGAACGCATGGCGATGATGCCGGCATTTTCCCCTACCAATATCAAGAATCTCTGGGTGCCGTCCTATGAACGGCATGCCGCAAATTATCTCGACCGATTGCCACGTGGTGAAGTGGTGGACTTGTTTCCGACGCTGGCTGGCCCATTGGCAGCCCGGATCCTGGCTGAAATGCTGGGATTGCCCGAGGCAAGCGACGAGGAAATGCAGTTCTGGTCGCAGGCGCTCATTGATGGCGCTGGCAATTTTGGCTGGGCTGATGAGCCTTTTGAACGGGTGGACCGGGCGCATGGTGCCATGAACGCGCTCATCCATTCCAATGCCGAAAAGCTGAAGGCGAATCCGGACCAGTCAGCCCTCTCGGTGATGATCAATGCTGACGACCCGATCCCGATGAGCCAGATCATCGCCAATCTGAAAATTGCCATTGGCGGTGGTATCAATGAGCCCCGCGACGCCTTGTTGACAATCCTTTACGGGCTGCTGACCAATCCGGACCAGTTGGCTGAAACCAGGAAAAGTGGTGATTGGGCGACAGCTTTCGAGGAAGGGGTGCGTTGGGTTGCGCCAATCCAGGCAAGTTCGCGCGTTGCGAAGGAAGATACGCAAATTCGCGGCGTGGATATCGAAAAGGGCGAGATTGTCATGACCATCCAGGCCTCGGCAAACCATGACGAGGAGATTTTCGAAGAGGGCGAGAAGTTCAATATATTCCGGGAGCGCAAGCCACATCAGAGCTTTGGCATCGGACCGCATCATTGCATGGGAACGCATATTTCGCGGCATACGGTGGGGCGAGCCTTGTTGCCGATGATCTTTGAACGGTTCCCCAATATGGAGATTGTTGATCCCCAATCCGTGGTCTGGTGGGGCTTCGGCTTTCGCGGTCCGCTGAGCCTTCCGGTACGGTTGAACTGATATGACGCAGGAAGATATTCCAGCACCGGTGCTGCGCCATGTATGCACCTTGAAGGTGAAGCTTGGTCCTGTTCGCGAAATGGGTCAAGGGAGGGCAGGGCACCGACGCATCATTCCGATAGTCGGTGGTACCGTTGAGGGACCGGAACTCAGCGGCACGATCCTTGACCTGGGTGCCGACTGGCAAACGATCTATCCTGACGGCATGGCAAATCTTGATACCCGATATGCGTTTGAAACGCCGGACGGGGCGGTGATCGAAGTGGTCAATCTCGGTTTTCGCCATGGTCCGCCGGAGGTTTTGGCGCGCCTGGCCAAAGGCGAGGATGTGCCCTTTTCGAGCTACTACATGCGAACTTCCGCGCGGCTTGAAACCGGCGACCCGCGCTATGACTGGGTCAACCGGATGATCTTCGTTGGCACCGGCATAAGACGCGCCTCGGCAGTGGAAGTTGCGCTTTATGCTGTGGAGTGAGCGCAAGGCACAGCGTTGCAAAGCACGCTGTCAAATTCGTTTTTCAACGATTCCATCTGGTCCTGAATTGTTCTAGAACAGCGCCTGTCATTCCATTCCATGAGGCATATGAAAATGTTGAGAACAGGTCTACTCGGCGCAGGTCGCATTGCCGGGGTTCATGCCATTGCCATTACGGCCAATCCGGGCTCGACCCTGGTTGCGGTTTCGGACATCAATGTTGCTGCTGCGCAAAAGATTGCCGATCAATATGGTGCCGTCGTGCGCAGCAATGACGAGATCATCAACGACCCAGACATCGATGCCGTGCTGATTGCCACGTCAACCGACACGCATTCCGATCTGATCGAGAAGGCTACCGCGGCCGGAAAGGCAGTGCTTTGCGAAAAGCCGGTTGATCTGAGCCTGGCGCGGGCAAGGGCTTGCCAGGAAGCCGTTGCCAGGACGGGTAAGCCGGTGATGATCGGTTTCAACCGTCGCTTCGATCCGAATTTCGGGGAGCTCAAGGCTGCCCTTGATGGCGGTGAAATTGGCAAGCCCGAATTGCTGGCCATCACCTCATTTGATCCGGCACCGCCGCCGGTAAGCTATGTCAAGGTTTCGGGCGGCTTGTTCCGTGACATGATGATCCATGATTTCGACATGGCCAATTTCATCATGGGGGAATTGCCTGTTTCGGTTTCCGCGATTGGCAGCTCGGTTGTCGATCCCGAAATCGGCAAGGCCGGTGACGTCGATATGGCTGTGGTTACGCTGAGCTATGGCGATGGTCGCATCGCGGTCATCAAGAATTCGCGCCGCGCTGTCTACGGATACGATCAGCGGGTAGAGCTCCTCGGTTCGGGTGGGCTTTTGCAGGCGCAGAACATGCTGGAAAACACCGTCGTCAAGTCAACCGCTGACGGTGTTACCGGCGCCAAGCCAACCTATTTCTTCCTGGAGCGATACATGCCTGCCTATACGGCTGAATGGGCCGTGTTTGTCGATGCGGTCAATTCCGGCAAGCCTTTCCCGGTGACACTGGAAGATGGTGTGGCGGCGCTGGTAATGGCGGAGGCAGCGACCCTTTCAGCGAAGAGCGGAAGCCCGGTGCGTCTGGATACAATCTGAGTGGCGGGCTGAGTGGCGGGCTGAGTGGCGGGAAGTTCCAACGGCGGTTTTTCTCGCCCGGGGGAGGAGCATGGAATGGCAAAGACACTGGATCTGATCACGATCGGGCGCAGTTCTGTCGACCTTTATGGCAGCCAGATCGGCGGACGCCTGGAGGATATGGGCTCGTTCGACAAATATATCGGCGGCAGTCCCACCAATATCGCTTGCGGCACGGCTCGGCTCGGTCTGAAGTCGGCAGTCATTACCGGGGTTGGTGATGAGCATATGGGCCGCTTCATCATCGAGCAATTGCAACGCGAGGGCGTCAATACCGATGGCGTGAAGACAGACCCGGACCGGCTGACCGCATTGGTGCTGTTGGGGATTCGGGACAAGGAACGGTTTCCGCTGATCTTCTACCGCGAAAATTGCGCAGATATGGGGCTTGCGCCTGCCGATATCCGCGAGGATTTCATCACCAGAGCGAGGGCAGTCGTTGCTACCGGCACTCATTTGAGCCATCCGCAGGTCGAGGCTGCGACCATCAAGGCGCTCGAGATTGCCCGGGCCAATGCCATGCAAACGGCGCTTGATATTGACTACCGGCCAAATCTGTGGGGCGTCGCTGGCCATGGGGATGGGGAGAGCCGCTTTGTCGAAAGCGGCAAGGTGACTGCCAAGCTGCAATCAACGCTGCATCTGTTTGACCTGATTGTTGGCACGGAGGAGGAGTTCCACATTGCCGGCGGCACGACAGACACGGTCGCCGCCTTGCGGGCAGTACGCAAGGTCTCGTCGGCAACACTGGTGTGCAAGCGTGGCGCCATGGGTGCGGTTGCCTTTGTCGGTGATATTCCCGACAGCCTGGATGACGGCGAGGCGGGACCCGGCTTTCCCATTGAGGTATTCAACGTCCTGGGAGCTGGCGACGGATTCATGTCTGGCCTGCTCAAGGGTTGGCTGGATGGCGAGGATTGGCCAACGGCGCTCAAATACGCCAATGCCTGTGGTGCCTTCGCTGTCAGCCGGCATGGCTGCACCCCATCCTATCCGAGTTGGGATGAATTGCAGTTCTTCCTCGACCGCGGAGTGCAGCGCGCCGACCTTCGCAATGATCAGGAACTCGAGCAGGTGCACTGGGCAACCAACCGGCATTCGCGCATCGGCGGAGACTGGTCCAACATCCGGATTTTCGCCTTCGACCATCGCAGCCAGATGGAAGAGATGGCCGGGGCAACACCTGCGAGGATCGGTGCGTTCAAGCAGCTTTGCCTTGATGCGGCCTTGCGGGTTGCGAATGGCAAATCCGGCCATGGCATACTTTGTGACGGGCGTTTGGGCAGCGACGCGCTTTACAGGGCGGCGGGGCAGGGGCTGTGGATCGGACGTCCCATCGAGTGGCCGGGTTCACGACCGCTGGCGCTGGAGCCACAATTGGGGCCGGACCTGGGTGGGTTGAGGGAATGGCCAAGGGACCAGGTGGTCAAATGCCTTTGCTTTGCCCATCCCGATGATGATGATG
>JAGRLM010000326.1:0-1738 GCA_020441795.1 Nitratireductor sp. | reverse complement strand
CGTCGCAACGGGCTGGAATTCCTGTTGGAGGTAATCCCGTCCAAGGTCGGCAAGGTCGGTGATGATACGACATCGGCTGTGATCCAGCGATTCTACGATGCGGGCATTTTTCCCGATTGGTGGAAACTGGAACCCTTCAGGAGCGATGCAGCCTGGCAAAATGTCGTCAATGCAATTGAGCGCAATGATCCGCGAACAAGGGGAATCGTGGTTTTGGGGCTTGACGCGCCGGAAGCCGAACTTGCAGCCTCATTTGCTCTAGCGGCGCGCCAGCCGCTGGTGAAAGGCTTTGCCGTGGGGCGGACGATTTTCGGCCAGGCCGCGCGGGACTGGATGGCGGGCAGGATCGGCGATGGCGAGGCAGTCGAGGCCATGGCCACAAATTATCAGCGTCTTTGCCATTTATGGGACAGGGCGAGATCGGGAATTTCGGAGGAACCGTCATGAGCAAGACAATCCGGCTGACAGCAGCACAGGCACTTGTGAAATATCTCACTGCCCAAATGAACGAGGACAACGAGCCTTTCATTGCCGGGGTGTGGGCTATTTTCGGCCATGGCAATGTTGCCGGTCTTGGCGAAGCGCTTTACGCGGAGCGTGAAAGGCTTGCGACCTGGCGCGGCCACAACGAGCAGACAATGGCGCATGCAGCAATTGCCTATTCCAAGCAGTTGCGGCGCAAGCGGGCAATGGCGGTTACCTCGTCAATCGGACCCGGGGCAACCAACATGGTGACGGCGGCAGCACTGGCACATGTCAACCGCTTGCCGGTATTGCTGCTGCCGGGAGACGTGTTTGCCAGCCGCGGGCCGGATCCGGTGCTGCAGCAGATTGAAGATTTCGGCGACGGCACGGTATCGGCCAATGACTGCTTCAGGCCGGTCAGCCGCTATTTCGACCGGATTTCGCGGCCCGAACATCTGCTGACAGCTTTGCCGCGCGCCTTTCGCACCATGACCGATCCGGCAGATTGCGGACCTGTCACGCTTGCCTTTTGCCAGGATGTCCAGGCCGAGGCCCATGACTATCCGGTGAGTTTCTTAGAGCCGAAAATCTGGCGCAGTCGCCGAATTCGCCCCGATGCAGTAGAACTGGCACAGGTGGCAGCGGCTCTGGGGAAAGCGAAGATGCCGGTGATCATCGCCGGTGGCGGCGTGCATTATTCTGGCGCTTGTGATGAATTGCTGCGTTTTGCCGAAAAGCACCAGATTCCAGTGGCTGAAACCCAAGCTGGCAAGTCAGCATTGCCATGGGATCATCCGCTCAATCTTGGGCCGATTGGTGTTACCGGTGGCGAACCCGCCAATGATCGTTGCGCGAAGGCAGATCTGGTGCTGGGCGTTGGTACGCGTTTCCAGGATTTCACAACGGGCTCATGGGGGCTGTTCTCGAACCCGGCGCGCAGGCTGGTAAGCCTGAATGTTGCTGCCCATGACGCCGAAAAACATGGCGCGATGCCGCTGATGGCAGACGCGAAATGCGGGCTTGAGGAATTGTCGGCAGCGCTTGCGGACACGCGTTTTGGTGGCATTGACAGCGGCGTCAAGAAGGACTGGTTTGCCAAGGTTGACCCGCTGACCGATGTGCCTGCCGATGGCAATCAGAAGCCAAGCGACATGCAGGTTGTAGGGGCGGTGCAGCGGGCTTCCAATGCCGATACGGTTGTCATGTGCGCAGCAGGGACGATGCCGGGCGAATTGCACAAATTGTGGAAGGCGGGCAAACCCGGCAGCTACCA
>JAGRLM010000325.1:1626-4198 GCA_020441795.1 Nitratireductor sp. | reverse complement strand
GTCGACGGCGAAATGCATGGCGACAGTGCCTTGTCGGAGGCAATCCGTGACCGCGTGTTCCCGCAATCGCGGCTCAAGGGCCAGGCCAATCTGCTGGTCTTCCCCAATCTTGACGCTGCCAATATCACGCTGAACGTCGTGAAGCAGATGACCGAAGCACTGCATGTCGGCCCGATCCTGATTGGAACCGCCAAACCGGTACATGTTCTCACACCGTCCGTAACCTCACGCGGTGTATTCAACATGAGTGCTCTTGCCGCAGTCGAGGCCATTCAGGGCCGCGAACGGTTATCGTGAATGATTTCCTAACCTTTGGCCTTGTATTGTCACAATCAGCTTGTAGGAACTCGACTTGAGTTAGCGTGCCATGAAGCGATTCACGGACCGGTCTTTCATGTGCGCGCAGCATCCTCGGGCAGACATGGTCATGCAGGAACTGCTGGCCATGGATGCATGAACAATTTCCGCGGGTTGGCTTTTCGTCCCGTTTCCCAGGACGGCGACATGGCAAGGAACCCGGACATCTGCGGAGCATAAGGACAGTGTCATCAGTGGTCAGGCCGGTCTGGTATCCAATCCTTGCGATGGTGGTAACGCTGTGTCTGTCGCCGCTGCTTGCTGCCACCAACGCATCTGCACAGTCGTCAGCCTGCCTGCAACTGGTCAATGAACTCGCTGCCGTTGATTCAGGCGGCGGCTTCAGGACCGATTCAGCCAAATATCGCCAATATGACAAGGCCGCGAGAGATCAGCGCGCGCAGATTGCCAAGACCCAGCGAGCCGCAAGACAGAATGGCTGCCTTGCCGGAATCTTCTCGCTCAATACGCCTGTCTGCGTCCGCATCCGCAGTTCACTCGACCAGATGAATGCGAACCTCGTCAGCCTGGAAAGCACCAGGGACCAACTTGGCGGCGGCGGTGGAAATTCGAGACGGCGCAATGCCATCATCAATGAAATGAGCCGGTTGGGATGCCAGAGCCGCTCGGCCTCACCATCCGGCGTGGTCGATGCAAGAAGCGCCGAGCCGCGCAGACGAACGCTGCTGGAGCAGATTTTCGGTGTTCGCACCTATCGCGAGGATGGGCGTCGCGGCACGGACGGCATCGAGCCGGATACCGGACTTGCAAGCCGGTATGGCACCTTCAGGACCTTGTGCGTTCGCAAATGCGACGGCTATTATTTTCCGGTCAGCTTTTCCACCACGCGAGAGCGGTTCGAGCAGGACGCGCAATCCTGCCAGGCCATGTGTCCCGGTGCCGAGGTCGAATTGTACTATCACGGCATGCCGAGCCAGGACAGCGAGGACATGATTTCCTACCGCACGGATGAACCCTATACGAATCTCGCGACGGCTTTCAGCTACCGAAAGAAGATAAGCGAAGGCTGCGAATGCAAGTTTTCGCGTGGCGGCCTGTTCGAGGTGGCCGGTTCCGGCGGTATTCAGGAGGTCGATACCGATAGCAAGGCGCGGGAGGAACGCATCGGCATTCCGGTTTTCAAGACCGATCCGGCCCTTGATCCCGAGACTGTCGCCAATGCCGATGCCGGTCTGACCCCACAATTCATATCCTCCTTCGGCAAGAAGCCAGACGAGGATACAAAACCTGTTGCCACTCTTGACGAGCGCAAGATCAGGGTAGTCGGGCCAGAATTCTTTCCCGTCCAATAATCGGCAAAATGGCGCCCATTTCGGGGCCGTGCTCCATACCGGTCAGCGCCTTTCGCAAAGGCATGAACAATCCCCTGCCCTTGCGTCCGGTCTTTTCTTTCACTGCTGTTGTCCAGGCGCTCCAGGTTGCGCTGGTGACGTCTCCCGCTGGCAACATTGCCTTCGCTTCGACCAGGAAGTCGCGGTCTTCGCTGTCAATGACCGGTGTGGCATTGGCAAGCCTGTCCCACCAGCCATTCGCATCACCAACCTTTTCCAGATTCTCGCGAATTGCGTTCCAGAACGCTTCACCCTGCCCGCCAAAGGCATCCGCTTGGAAACGCGACGCGACTGCAGCCCAGTCCATGCCATGGACCAGCTTGCGGTTGAGCGCATCCAGTTCGCTGACATCGAATTTGGCTGCCGATTTGCTGATGGCTGAAAGGTCGAGGCGCTCGGCGAGCTGCTCCATGGTTTCCATGGCTTCCACAGCCCCGGACGCACCGATCAACACGGCAAGCGAGGCAACCGCCATCGGCTCATATCCATCCTCGGCCAGGTTTTTCAGCGACAGCGAGCCAAGCCGTTTCGACAAACCCTCACCGCTCGCCGTCGTCAGCAGGTTGTGGTGGCCAAACCTGGGAGGCTCGGCTCCCAGCGCCTTGAAAAGTGCAATTTGCACCCCGGTATTTGCCACATGGTCATCGCCGCGAATGACATGGGTTACCCCCATGTCGGCGTCATCAGCGACACTGGGCAAGGTATAGGGCCAGGTACCATCCTCGCGCACCAGCACCGGGTCCGACATCGAGGCCAGGTCGACCGTCTGCGGTCCGCGAATGAGATCATCCCAATGCACCTCGCTGCGCTGCGGCTTGAACGGATCAACATCGAAATTGGGCAGCAGAAAGCGCCAATGCGGC
>JAGRLM010000325.1:0-1535 GCA_020441795.1 Nitratireductor sp. | reverse complement strand
CGCTTGCGCTTGCGCTCGATCTCGTCAGGCGTCTCGTAGCAGGCATAGAGCAGGCCCGCATCCTTGAGCTTCTGCGTCGCAGCAGAATGCCGATCCATCCGCGCTGATTGCTTTTCGATGCGGTCAGGCGTGATGCCGAGCCAGGCAAGGTCGCGCAATATCCCGTCGGCAAATTCCTGCTTCGAGCGGTCGCGATCCGTGTCATCGAAACGCAGGATGAAAGACCCGCTTTCCCTGCGAGACACTATCCAGTTGATCAAGGCCGTGCGGGCATTGCCGATATGGATATTGCCGGTTGGCGACGGTGCGAAGCGCAGGACTGGTTTCATGATGAAATGCTCAATTGCCGATATCGGAAGGGGACTGGTTTTCGAGGCGCGCAATTACGGCGCGCGAGGCGAGGAACATCACAAAGGCAGCCACGATGCAATAGATACCCATCGCCAGTATCTGGTGCGGATACCATACGCCAAGGTCGATCAACCAACCAGTCAGGCCCGGCCCCATGGCAGTTGCAAAGACCATGACCGCGACGATGGTTGCCCGGATCGCACCCAGATTGGCAATTCCGTAGACCTCTGGCCACAAAGCCCCCAGCAATATCGTCGAGAAACCATAGGACACACCCAGCAATGCCATGAAGGCAAATGCCGCCCATTGCCCGGAAAAGGATCCAAGCGTGAAACAGGCTGCAGCCAACGGAATGAGATAGACCGGCAAGATGCGCAGCGCAGTGAAACGGTCTACCAGATATCCGGCCAGGAGCGCACAGGATATCACCATCACCGACATCAGCGAAAAGGACGAGGCAAACACCGCGAGCGACCAGCCGCGGATTTCCACCAGATGGACCTGGTGGAAAAAGATCGTTGTGCCAATGAAGGGTGGCGCCAGAACACCGGCGAGCATGATCCAGAACAGCGGATCGCGTAGGACTTCACCACGCGTCCAGTCGCGCACTGCAGGCCTGGTGGACACCGGATCGGTGTTTCGCGGCATGCGTTCCTTCGACATCAATGCAAATATCACCGGCAGTGCGACCAGCACCAGCGCAGCCCCACAGGCAAACCAGGCATTGCGCCAGCCCAAGGCACCCGCCACGACCACAAACAGCAGCGGGTATATGGCTTCGCCCGCATTTGCTCCGATAGAGGCAATCGAAACAGCCCTGCCGCGACTGGCTGCATACCATTTTCCCATGGCGGTAAGCGCGATATGGGTCATCATGCCCTGACCGAAAAGCCGCAGGCAATAAATCGCCAGGACCAGTGTCGCCAGGTGATGCGAAACGGCCATCAGCGCACAGGCCGCGGCCAGCATGACAATGACCATGGCAGTAATCCGGCTGACCGAAATCCGGTCAACCAACTGGCCAAGCCATGGCAGCGTCAGGGCGCTGGCAAGTGTCGACAACATGTAGATGCCGCCCCACTCACCGTGCGACAGGCCATATTCGGCGCGGATTTCACCGGCCGACAGCGAAATGTAAAATGTTTGGCCGAAACTCGCAAAAAAGGTCAGCAGAAAGCCGCCGC
>JAGRLM010000324.1:4569-11729 GCA_020441795.1 Nitratireductor sp. | reverse complement strand
AGGGGAACATCTCAAGCACGTAGTAATTCTGTCTTCCGTCGCCTGGGCCAGCCGGTGTCTCGAACAGCTTCTGCGCACTCCAGTATTCCTGCCAGCGCGGTTCAACTTCTCGTGCATTATAGCGTTCGCTTGCCATGGTGCCGTTCTTCGGGAAAAAGGTTGCGTTTTGCGGGTTCGGGAGGCAAATCAGAAATTGTTGCACGGGTCAACAGCACAAGTCACCATCAGCGCCCGTAACAACCCCGGCGGAGATCGAATCCGCCCTGACAATGACAGGACGGATGCTTCATGCATGGCAGTGTTGTAAATCTGCATTCCATTCTCAACCGTATTGATGTGGCTGCAAGGGAAGCCGGCCAGCAGGCGGGCAAGACGCGACTGGTTGCTGTGACCAAGACTTTTGGAGCCGATGAAATCCTGCCGGTTCTCGAAACAGGGCAGCGGATATTCGGCGAAAATCGCGTCCAGGAGGCACAGTCGAAATGGCCGGGTCTGCGTCAGCGTTTCCCGGATATTGAATTGCACCTGATCGGGCCATTGCAGAGCAACAAGACGGCGGAAGCAGTAGCGCTGTTCGACGTGATCGAGACGGTTGATCGCGAGAAGATCGCTTCCGCGCTTGCCGCAGAAATGCGCAAGCAGGCTCGCCATCCAACACTGCTTGTCCAGGTCAATACTGGTGATGAACCGCAAAAGGCCGGGATTTCGCCGAAAGACGCGGTGGCCTTTGTAGAGACCTGCCGAACCAGGCACGGGCTAGAGATTTCCGGATTGATGTGCATTCCACCAGCAGATGAAAATCCCGGACCGCATTTTGCGCTTTTGGCAAAGCTGGCCGCTCAGGCCGGGCTGGATATTCTGTCGATGGGAATGTCCGGCGATTTCGAGATTGCAACGGCCCTTGGCGCGACACATGTTCGGGTGGGAAGCGCGATATTCGGTACGCGATGACCGTTTCACGCATTAACTCGGATCACGATATTGGTGGCCAATCTGCGCAGGATCAAATCCATTTGCCTGCGTGATACCGCAATGCAGCCCTCTGTGGGCTCGCCACCATGGCGCGCCAGATGGAAAAAGATGGCGCTGCCGCGATAGCGCTGCCTCGGCGCGATATTCCAGTCAAGGACAAGGCAGATATCGTAGAGCCCATCCGGACGATGAAGCGTTTCATGGCTTGCTGAAAACGGCAATCTGACCGGGCGGTTGTAACAGGAATGGGTTGGTGCATCACACCAGCCCTTGTCCGGGGTAATTGCCAAAAGCTCGCGGTTGCGGACCGGCCAGGCTCGTCTTGCCATATAGCCACCCAAGAGACCCAATTGTGCTGCCGGTGTTGCTCCGTCACCTTCGCGCTTGAAAACCGATATCCCGCTTCGCCCGATCACACAGCGCAGGGCACGAATATTTCCCTTGCTGCCAATGAGAAGGATCGCATGATGGCAGATTTTTCCGGGTGCGCGGCGTAATGACCATATTTCCCGGGGCCATTTGCGGCCTTCATGCCTTCCCATGATCGATCCTGGTAGACCAAATCCTGCCTGTATCACGACAGATCCTGACTTGATGTGTGTTGAAATTACCGTGATCACTATAGCGAAGCCGGTAACCCTGCTGTTACGTGCGAAGCAAAGCCTATCCTTTGCGCAACTTGCTGAATAGCCTATATTGCGGGCTGATAAAGCCTGTATTGCGAATCAGACCGAATATTCGACCGGAGTTTCCATGACTGCACGCCATATTCTGCTCGTTGATGATGACAATGATTTGCGCGAGGCCCTGAGCGAACAGCTTTCGCTCTATGAAGAATTCGAAATTCATTGCGAGGCAAGCGCAACCAAGGCGGTACAGGCTGCGCGCAATGGGCATGTCGATATCCTGATCATGGATGTCGGATTGCCTGATATGGACGGACGCGAGGCGGTGAAACTGCTTCGCAAGGGTGGCTTCAAGGCACCGATCATCATGCTGACCGGTCACGACACCGATTCGGATACAATCCTTGGCCTTGAAGCGGGCGCCAATGACTATGTGACGAAGCCGTTTCGTTTTGCGGTGCTTCTGGCCAGAATACGCGCGCAATTGCGAACCCATGAACAAAGCGAGGATGCGGTTTTTTCAGTTGGGCACTATACCTTCAAGCCTGCACAGAAAATGTTGATCGAGGGGAATGGTGCCAAGGTCCGCCTGACCGAAAAGGAAACCGCGATCGTCAAATATCTTTATCGCGCCGAGCAGAAGGTCATCGGGCGCGATGAATTGCTGGAACAGGTCTGGGGCTATAATTCCGGCGTCACCACACATACGCTCGAAACCCATATCTACCGGCTTCGCCAGAAAATCGAAAAAGATCCTTCCAATGCCAGACTGCTTGTTACCGAGGGTGGGGGATACAAGCTTGTTCCGTGAAACGCAGATGATCCGGCCCGGCAATGCGGCTTGAAAGTGATATCGAATTGCTGATGCGGGTAGACCTGTTCCAGGGATTTCAGCCCGAGCAGTTGCGTCTGGTTGCCTTTGGTGCGGAGCGCGAACGCGTTCACAAGGACGATGTCCTGTATCGCGACGGGGAGGAAGCCGATGGCGGATATGTGGTCGTGCGCGGGCAAATAGACCTGATGGTCTATCGTGGAAGGCGGGAGATAATCCTCGATACCTGTCTTGAAGCATCGCTATTGGGCGAGCTGGCGCTCGTTACGGCCAATCGACGGATTTCGAATGCGGTTGCCAGTGTTGAAAGCGAAGTACTGCACATACCCAGACGGCTCTTCCATCGCATGTTGAATGAATATCCCGAAACAGCCGCGCTCATGTATCGTCGGCTTTCGCAATCGGTTTCACGAACCATGGAGCAGGTGGCGCGTGTCCATGGCAAGCTTGCGGAAATTCCCAGGCTTGAAATTCCGGCCGATGCGCATCCCGAGCTGGAGGGCTTTACAATCCCGAAATCCGGCGAAGATGCCGGGTAGGCCGATCAGTCGAGATCAAACCTAGCAATGACGGGAACATGGTCTGACGGCTTTTCCCAGCCTCGCGCCTCGCGCAGGATTTCCACATCCTTCAATTCCCGCGACAATTCGGGCGCAGCCCAGACATGGTCGAGCCGTCGGCCACGGTCGCTGACTTCCCAGTCACGCGCGCGATAGCTCCACCAGGTATAGAGTTTCTGGTCGGCGGGAATGAACTGCCGCATGAGATCATGCCAACCACCCGCAGTCATGGCAGCGGTAAGGCCTTCTGTTTCAACCGGCGTATGCGAGACGATCTTCAACATCTGCTTGTGTGACCAGACATCGTTTTCGAGCGGCGCGATATTGAGGTCCCCGACCAGCACCGAAGGAATGCCGCCTTCGTTTGCCAGCACCGATTTCATCTCGTCAATGAAACGCAGCTTGTGGTCAAATTTCGGATTGATCGTGACGTCGGGTTCGTCGCCACCAGCGGGCACATAGAAATTGTGGATCCTGACCTTCTGGCCTGACGCCTGAAATGTCACACTCACATGGCGGCTGTCGCCCACGCCGCAAAAGTCCCGGCTTTCGGTCTCGGCAATCGGTCTTTTCGACAGTATCGCCACGCCATGATAGCCCTTCTGGCCGTGCACTGCCTGATATTCGTAACCAAGTTTGCGGAACACCTTGCCGGGAAACTGGTCATTCTGGCATTTGATTTCCTGGAGACACAGGATATCGGGCTGCTTGTCTTCAAGGAAGGAGAGCACGATATTCTGGCGCAGCCGCACAGAATTGATGTTCCAGGTGGCGATTGAAAGGGCCATTAGCAATCCAGACCAGTGACGAGAAACCGGATTGCAACCTGCCCGTCATGGCACGGCTGCGCAAGGCAAGACCGTGCGATCCGGTCAAATTCCACCGCTTATTGCACGATATCAGTTATTGGCGTTGCCTTGCAGCCGCCGCATCTGGATGGCGCGCTCGTCAAACTTGAACAGCTTTTCCGGTATCGTGACGTTCTTCTGTACATTGAACACCATTACCGAGGTTTCGGCGCCCTTGGCGTCCTTTATTGTCCATTGCCGCAGATCGAAATCATTCGGGTCAAACATCAAGGTGATTTCGGAATCGCCGAAAATCTTGTCGTCACCCATCACAATGGTGGTCATGTCGGTATCATTGGTGACCGAGCGAACCGTTTTCGGCGAAAACTCTATCTTGTCCGCCAGCAGCAGTTTCAGCGGCGTCTTGTCGAGGGGGTAGAAATCCCAGGTCTTGAGCTTGCGATTGTGAACAGCAACGGTCTTGCCGTTTGAAATCACCTCGACCGGGTTCGGCTTTTCGTAGTTGAATCGGATTCTGCCCGGGCGCTCGAGATAAAAGGTTCCGCCAGTCTGCTGTCCATCGGGATTGAACTGCAGGAATTCGCCGGTCATGGTTGGCACCGCGGCAAAATGATCACTCAAGGCACTGACCGTTTCCTCTGGCGAGGTTGCAGCCGCTTCCTCAAGACCGACCGTGCCGAGGACGAGCGCCATGACAAAAACTGGCGCAGCCTTGCGCGCAAGCTTGGCGAGCTTTGCCACCAGGCGCGGCTTGCTGCTTCTGGGTTCTGTCATTTGCCTGCCGTTTCTCAACGATTTCATCGTCATTCTCCGGTAGCAGCCACGGGTGCTGCAGTCTCATGAATCTCAATTATTGCAAGACGAATGCCCTGCAGTGGTGACCGAATCATGGCCATGTCGAGGTCATTGTCTGTCTTGCGCTGCCGCAAATGTGAAGTGACCGTCAAATGGTTTCATTCTCGCCTGGAACAAGTATCTCCCGCTTGCCGGCATGGTTGGCAGCTCCAATAAGGCCTTCCTGTTCCATGCGTTCTATGAGTGAGGCAGCACGATTATAGCCAATGCCGAGGCGACGCTGGATATAGCTGGTGGAAACCTTGCGGTCGCGCAGAACGACGGCAACCGCCTGATCATAAAGATCATTGGAGCTGGCCAGCGCGTCTGTTCCGGCCGGGCCTTCGCCGCCTTCATATCCACCTTCGTCATCCTCGCTGGTAACCGATTCAAGATATTGTGGAACGCCCTGGGTCTTGAGGTGATTGACCACCTTCTCAACCTCATCGTCCGAAACGAATGGCCCGTGTACACGCTGAATCCGGCCGCCGCCGGCCATGTACAGCATGTCGCCCATGCCAAGGAGCTGTTCGGCACCCTGTTCACCGAGAATGGTGCGCGAATCGATCTTCGATGTGACCTGGAACGAAATGCGTGTCGGGAAATTCGCCTTGATCGTGCCGGTGATGACATCGACCGATGGCCGCTGGGTTGCCATGATGACATGAATACCGGCGGCACGAGCCATCTGCGCTAGGCGCTGGATCGCTCCTTCGATGTCCTTTCCGGCAACCATCATCAGGTCGGCCATTTCGTCGATGATGACCACGATATATGGCATTGCTTCGAGTTCGAGATCCTCGGTCTCGTAGATTGCCTCGCCGGTTTCGCGATCATAGCCGGTCTGAACGGTGCGCGAAATCGATTCGCCCTTCTTTTTCGCCTGCTCGATTCGGGTGTTGAAACCGTCGATGTTGCGAACACCGACCTTGGACATCTTCTTGTAGCGCTCTTCCATCTCGCGGACCGTCCACTTGAGCGCGACAACTGCCTTTTTCGGATCGGTCACGACAGGCGTCAGGAGATGCGGAATGCCGTCATAAATCGAAAGCTCCAGCATTTTCGGGTCAATCATGATCATGCGCACCTGTTCGGGTGACAGCCGGTAAAGAACCGACAGGATCATGGTATTGATGGCCACGGACTTGCCGGAGCCGGTGGTGCCGGCCACCAGCAGGTGCGGCATCTTTGCCAGATCGGCAATGACCGGTTCTCCGCCAATGGTCTTGCCCAGAACCAGTGGCAGACGGCCCTTGTTGTTGTCGTAGTCGCGACTTGCCAGAAGCTCGCGAAGATAAACGGTTTCGCGGCTTGAATTGGGAAGCTCGATACCGATCGCATTGCGACCTGGAACCACTGCCACGCGGCAGGCGATGGCACTCATGGAACGGGCAATGTCGTCAGCAAGACCAATCACGCGTGATGACTTGATGCCGGGAGCCGGTTCAAGCTCGTAAAGCGTTACAACCGGGCCCGGATGGACCTTTATGATTTCGCCCTTGACGCCGAAATCCTCCAATACGCCTTCCAGCAGCCTTGCATTCTGCTCCAGCGCGTCAGCACTGATCATCTTTTCTGCAGACAGTTTCTGCGGCTCGCTCAAGAGCATCAATTCGGGAAGCTCGAAGCCATCTTCATCGCGGATCAGTGATGGCTGGGCTTCCCGTACTATACGCGACCCTGGCTGAAGTTTGACCGGGTTGGCCTGTACCCGAGGCTGAACGCGCTGGACCGGCGGTTCGCCACCACGCGGTGATGCGGGACTTGCCGGGCTTCGTGACAGCGGCTGCTGGACAAAGTCGTCATCATCATCGTCGTCCGCAAATACCGAACCATCCGGATCATAGGTGTTCTCGCCATATTCCGGCGCCATTTCCGGCGCGGTGAGATAGTCACCTTCATCCTCGAAATCCACCTCCTCAGACCCGAATCCCGGTTCGCGACCGCGGTCAGAGCGCGCTTTGCCAAAATTCTCGAGCCCGTCATCTGGCGGCGTCACAAGCCTGGTATGGGTATCGCGAACCCAGCCAAGGGCGGTTGCGGCAATGGAAGGACGCGGCTGCCGATTGCGCGCGTCTTCAATGTCAGGGTCGATGCGGGCATTCGTCGATCTGGAATATGCAGGACGGGAGGGATGACGGCGCAGCCAGGCGCGGGCAGAAAAATACCAATGTGTCAGTGCGCCCAGAATAATTCCCGGTTCGCGATCCTCGACCTCGTCATCGAGCAGTTCTCCCGTTTCCATGTCGTACAGCAATTCTGCGTCATCAACCCCACGCCGACCTGTGAGGCCCGAGGAGAACAGCAGGATTGCAAGCGACAGAATTCCAAGGACAAGGCCCATAAGGACAGCGAAAAATCCGGATGGAAAGCCGCCGGTCAGCAAACCGGGAATCCGCAGGATCAGGTCACCGCTTACACCGCCCAATCCGGTTGGCAATGGCCAGGATTGGGGCCGCGGCAGGCAACCAAGGGCTGCGGCAGAAAGCAGAACCGAGGGAAGCCACATGATGAGGCGGTTGCGCCA
>JAGRLM010000324.1:0-4525 GCA_020441795.1 Nitratireductor sp. | reverse complement strand
AGGACGACCACACCGGCAAGGCCAACAAATTGCATGATCAGGTCGGCAATGGCGCTTCCTGCAAAACCTCCGGCATTCTGCGGAATGTTTCCGTTGGCATTGGACAAGCTCGGATCATTGACGCTCCAGGTTGCAAGGCTGGCAAAGACAAATGCGACGCCCGCTAGCATGGCGAGGCCTGCCAGGATACCGATCTGGCCGGAAAGCCAGCCTGATATCCTGTCCTGTCCAGCTGCTGCCTGTCTTGTGCGCGCTCCGGTAACCTGCATCCCATCACCCCGAACCAAAATCATCGAACCATTGGCGAATCAGGCGAGACGAACAGTCCCACCACGCCAGGATGAACTGACCCTAGAAGGCGAAGGTTAAGGGGCTGTTAACCATCAAGGTGGGCGCGTGATTTGATCGAACAAAAAAAGGGCCCGGAAAACCGGGCCCAGTTGTTGGAAAGTTGCAGCAGATGCCGAAACATTCCGACGGGATTGGATACCGGCCGGTTGCCCGGCCGGGTTGCGGTATCAGCTGTGATAGGCAGCTTCACCGTGGGAGGTAAGGTCGAGACCGGTTGCTTCGTCCTCGGCGCTGACGCGCAATCCGAAGATCATGTCGACGATCTTGTAGAGGATGAATGAGATCACACCGCACCATACGATGGTGATGGCTACTGCCTGGATCTGGATCCATGTCTGGGCTGCGATGGAGAAGTCCTCGGCGCCTGTTCCACCCAGCAGCGGGCTGGTGAAGATACCGGTGCCGACAGCGCCGACGATGCCGCCAATGCCATGGATACCGAATACATCGAGGCTGTCATCATATCCTGCCTTCGCCTTCACGACTGCCACGAAGAAGTAGCAGACAAGGCTTGCAATGGCGCCAAGTGCAATCGCACCAACCGGACCAACCGAGCCAGCGGCCGGTGTGACGGCGACAAGACCCGCTACCAGGCCGGATGCTGCACCCAGCATGGAAGCCTTGCCGCGTGACACTGCCTCGATCAATGCCCAGGCAATGATGGCACCCGCGGTTGCAGTGAAGGTGTTGATCATCGCCAATGTGGCACCGCCGTTTGATTCAAGGTTTGAGCCGGCGTTGAAGCCGAACCAGCCGACCCACAGCATGGAAGCACCGACCATGGTCAAGGTCATGGAATGCGGAGCCATGATGTCGCGTCCCAGACCAGCGCGCTTGCCGATCAGGATTGAACCCACGAGAGCTGCAATACCGGCATTGATGTGAACAACCGTGCCACCGGCAAAGTCGAGAGCACCCATGTTGAAGATCAGGCCTGCGCCGTCCCAGACCATGTGTGCGATCGGGAAGTAGACGAAGGTGACCCACAGGACCACGAATGCGATCACTGCCGAAAACTTGATGCGTTCGGCAAATGCGCCGACAATCAGCGCCGGCGTGATGGCTGCGAATGTCATCTGGAAGCAGATGAAGACATATTCGGGAATGACAACGCCGTCAGTAAAGGTCGCCGCTGTCGAATCCATGTTTACGCCGGCCAGGAACAATTTGCCGAGGCCACCCCAATAGGGGCTGGTACCGCCGCCAAAGGCAAAGGAGTATCCGTAAAGTACCCAGATAACGATGACGACAGCTGTGATCATCGTGCACTGCATGAGCACGGAAAGCATGTTCTTGGTCCGAACCAGGCCGCCGTAGAAAAGGGCAAGACCGGGAAGGATCATGAAAAGAACGAGGATGGTGGAAACCATCATCCATGCCGTGTCACCCTTGTCCATGATCGGTGCAGCGGCTTCTGCAGCAGGAGCTGCCGCATCAGTCGTGGTCTGGGCAAGAGCCGCAGTGGTGGAAACCACTGTTGCGAGCATCGCGGCAATGGAGCCCGTGAGGCCGCGGCTGAAACCGCTTTGGAGGTTCGATGTCGAACCTGTCTGTTGCATTTGGTTTTTCATGTTTTCAAATTCCCTGTTACACACCGCTGGGCCTGTCGCCTCAAAGGGCGTCGGCATCGGTTTCGCCGGTGCGGATGCGCACGGCCTGTTCAATCGAGAAAACGAAGATCTTGCCGTCGCCGATCTGGCCGGTCTTGGCGGCGCTGGAGATGGCTTCGACAGCCTTGGCGACCATGTCGGAAGCCACAGCAACTTCGATTTTCAGTTTCGGAAGGAAGCTGACCGCATATTCTGTCCCGCGATAGATCTCGGTATGGCCCTTTTGGCGGCCATAGCCCTTGACCTCGGTTACCGTCAGCCCCTGGATGCCAATAGCGGTGAGGGCATCGCGCACCTCATCCAGCTTGAATGGCTTGATGACAGCCATGACAATTTTCATTCAATCACCCGTTCGTTTGCATAGGCCCTGATATTGGCCCTGGTTACGGAGTGGCCCCGGAACCTCACGTTCCAGACCGACCGAACTTGGTCATTCAAATGCCGTGCCAACTCGGTGGATGATTGGTAACCCTTTGTTAAGACTGTGTTTTGCCTTGTTTCTTGGCAAATTGCCGGCTGTCAGTATTTCATTAATGATGAAATTATCAGCATTCCTGCATGATTGCCTATTATTTTGGCATCAGCCCTTGTGCCCGGCGGGCGGATCCTCACTGCGAAGCCGGATCAGGCCTTCCTGTGCGACCGAAGCAACGAGGACGCCATCCCTTGTATAGATAGAACCGCGATTGAAGCCTCTTGCGCCTGAGCTGTTGGGGCTATCCTGAAGGTAGAGATGCCAGTCCTGCATCCTGGCCGATCGGTGAAACCAGATGGCATGGTCAAGGCTTGCTACCTGGATTGCCGGGTCGAAGACTGCGCGCCCATGGGCGAAAAGCGAGGTATCCAGCAACGTCATGTCCGAGGCATAAGCGAGAATTGCTGCCTGTATGGCGTCGTTGTCAGGCAATTCACCGGTCGCGCGGAACCAGACCTGCTGCCGGGGGTCCAGTTTGCGGTTCGAGACATAATGCGTCAGGTCAACCGGGCGTAGCTCAACCGGGCGGTCGCGCTTCCAGTAATTGCGGATGTTCTCAGGCACCTGTTCGCCGAATTTCTCGACGAGTTCTGCCGTGCCCGGCAAGTCTTCGGGAGGTGTCACCTGGCCCATTTCCATAAAATGCTCGAGGCCTGCCTCCCTGATCTGGAATGAACAGGACAGGGAAAAGATCGCTTGCCCATGCTGGATGGCAACAACCCGGCGGGTGGTAAAGGAGCCGCCATCGCGTATGCGGTCCACCTCATAGATGATGGGTGTTTCAGGATCACCCGGCCGCATGAAATAACAATGCAGCGAGTGCACGTTGCGGTCGGCTTGAACTGTCCTTTGGGCAGCAATCAAAGCCTGACCGATTACCTGCCCGCCAAAGACCCTTTGCCAGCCGGATTTTGGAGACGTGCCACGGAACAGATTTCGTTCCAGGGTCTCCAGATCAAGGATTTCCATCAGTGTTTCAACGGCTCTGGACATGGCAAACCTGCTTCCGGTCATAATTTTGCCTGGTCATGCGGCACCCTGTTCAATGGCAGCATGACCATGAATGTGCTAACCAGTATGGCACTAAAAGGGAAGTGTCTGATGAAACACAGCGATGCAGCAAGTGCCGGAGCACAAAAGTCAGCCAATCACGACCAGATCGTGATTGCAGGTGGTGGTTATGTAGGACTTTGCACGGCAGTGGCAATCCGCTCGGCAGCGCCGACAATTGGCGTCACGGTGATTGATGCGGCACCTGCCGAGGCGGTTGAGAACGATTACCGTGCTTCGGCGATTGCAGCTGCCGCGACCCGCATGCTCGATGAATTGGGTATCTGGGAAAGGATAGCGCAGGACGCGCAGCCGATCCGCGAAATGATTGTGACGGACAGCAAATTGGCGGATGCCACACGGCCCGTCTTCCTTACATTTGCCGGCAGTCGTGGTGCAGATGGAACAAGCGAAGGCAACCACGATGCCCCGTTCGCGCATATGATGCCCAATCGATCGCTGGTGAAAGCGTTGCGGGAAAAGGCCCTGGAAACCGGGATTTCACTTGTTCATGGCGACAGTGTAACGGGTTTTGAAACGGGACCCGCATCCGTCATGATCACCATGCAATCGGGACAGCGGCTTGAGGCAAGCCTGTTGATTGCAGCGGACGGTGTTCGTTCGCAATTGCGCGATGCTGCTGGGATCAAGGCGGTGCACTGGCCCTATGACCAGATGGGAATTGTTGTCACGGTAGCCCATGAGCGCCCACATGAGGGCCGGGCGGAAGAGCATTTCCTGCCCGCTGGTCCGTTCGCGATCTTGCCTTTGAAGGGAAACCGATCCTCGCTTGTCTGGACCGAGCGCACGGCAGATGCGAAGCGGCTGATGGCCTGCGATGATTTCGCCTTTGATCTCGAACTGGAACAGCGCTTTGGTCACAAGCTTGGCGAAATCGCGGTCGAGGGACCGAGGCGGGCATTTCCACTTGGACTGACGCTTGCAAGGGAGTTTGTCCGCGAAAGGTTTGCGCTCGCTGGCGATGCGGCCCATGGCGTGCATCCGATTGCGGGCCAGGGCCTCAATCTCGGCTTCAAGG
>JAGRLM010000323.1 GCA_020441795.1 Nitratireductor sp. | reverse complement strand
GAATCATGCGGGCTTTCAGGCTCATGAAACCCCCTTCAGGACGGCCAATGCTGCCACCGGGTCTATTCGCCCGTCATAGAGCGCACGGCCGGATATCGCGCCTTCCAGCCTTGCCGCATCAGGCATTGTCATGCGGTGGATATCCTCCATCGAGGCGAGGCCACCTGATGCAATTACCGGGATCGATACCGCCTCGGCCAGTGCAATGGTCGAAGCCCAGTTGATCCCGGCCAAAACGCCGTCACGATCAATATCGGTGTAGATGATGGCAGCTACGCCTGCGCCTTCGAAGCGCTGTGCCAGCTCTACCACACCCAGTTGCGAGGCCTCGGCCCAGCCTTCGACGGCGACCTTTCCGCCCCTTGCATCAATGCCAACGGCGATCTGTCCGGGGAAACGCCTGCAGGCCTCCTTCACCAAATCGGGATCGCGAACCGCAACCGTTCCCAGAATTACGCGCGCCAGACCCTTTTCCAGCCAGCTTTCAATATGGACGAGGGTGCGGATGCCGCCTCCCAATTGTACCGGGTTGCTGGTCGTTTCGAGGATTGCCTCAACCGCAGCGCCATTGACCGACTGTCCCTCGAAAGCACCATTGAGGTCGACCACATGCAGCCAGGAAAATCCCTGTCTTTCAAAGGCAAGTGCCTGCCGGGAAGGGCTTTCATTGTAGACGGTGGCAGAATCCATCTCGCCCAGTTTCAGGCGCACGCATTTGCCATCCTTGAGGTCAATCGCGGGGAAAAGGATCATCGGGTCAAGGCTTCCATTTGAGGAAATTGCCGATCAGGGCCAGGCCAAGCTTCTGGCTCTTTTCCGGGTGGAACTGGGTGCCAACCATGTTGTCCCGCCCGACTATGGCCGTGACCTGTCCACCATAATCCGTGACGGCAATTCGCTCTTGCGGGTTTTCAACGGCAATATGGTAGGAATGCACGAAATAGGCGTGCCAGCCTTCCGGCCCTGTCGGGATTCCGTCAAGCAAGGGATGCCGGTTCAAGACTTCCAGCGTGTTCCAGCCAATCTGGGGAATCTTGAGGTTCGAATCGGCAGGTGAAATCTCGACGACGTCGCCGGCAATCCAGCCGAGGCCGGGCGTAACGGTCTTTTCCAGCCCACGGCTGGCCATCAATTGCTGGCCGACGCAAATACCCAGAAAAGGACGCGCCCTTGCAACAACACTATCCTGAATGGCGTCAACCATGCCCGGCACCGAATCAAGTCCGGCGCGACAGTCTGCGAATGCTCCAACGCCGGGCAACACAATCCGGTCAGACTTTGCCACACGATCAGGATCGCTGGTCAGTACTATATCGGCGACAAGGGCAGATTCGCGCGCTGCCCTTTCAAATGCCTTCAAGGCCGAATGCAGGTTTCCTGATCCGTAGTCGACAATTGAAACTCGCATCATCTGGCAGGCTCGTCCCCGAATATTCCAATTACCGGCCCCGAGCCCTGAACTGTGCCCGATGAAGTCCTGGTCCATTGCTGGCTGACAATTTCACTTGTCTTCAAAGGCTCGTTCGCAAGTTCATCCCTGCCATACCAGCGCAATTCCGCATCTTCCAGACTATCTGCCTCGACAAGGCCGACTTCGCTCCAACCAGCCTGTTCCAGTTTGCGACGGCGCAATTGATTGCCTTCGAGAAACAGGAAAATTCCCGGAATGGCAGACAGAATGGTTGAAGACGGGTCGGAAGCGATGACGCCATAGCTCGCGATCGAGGCCACGATCAGCATATATGCGATGAAGGCAAACCATAGCCGGTGCCAAAGCAGCCATATTGCCGGGATCAACAATGCCAGAAGGGCCACTCCATCCCTGATGAAGCGGTCCCTTTCGCCCTCCCTTGCATCGGGTGGCATATGTATCGTGTATGTTGCCATGCAACCGTCATAGCGATGGATGCCGCATTGCACAAGAATGAGCTTCGGTTTCGCCGCCTCTATGTGCTCAGTGTACCCTTGGTCGAGGGAATGGCATCGGGCTGGCGGAGATCGGGCTCGATTGCAGCGCGCAAGGCGCGAGCTACCGCCTTGAAACAGGTTTCGGCAATGTGGTGATTGTTTTCACCATAATGGTTGCAGACATGAAGGGTGATACCGGCATTTTGTGCCAGAGCCTGGAAGAATTCGCGGAACAGTTCGGTGTCGAAGCTGCCGATCTTGCCCTGGCTGAACACCACCTGCCAGATCAGGTATGGCCTTCCGGAAACATCTACCGCGGCGCGTGTCAGGGTTTCGTCCATTGCCAGGTCTATGGATGCATAGCGCATGATGCCCGTCCGCTGACCGAGTGCACGCGTTATGGCCTGTCCCAGCGCAATGCCGGTGTCTTCCGTTGTGTGATGATCATCGATATGCAAATCGCCATTGGCGCGTATCGTCATGTCGATCAGCGAATGGCGTGACAGTTGTTCCAGCATATGGTCGAGAAAGCCGATCCCTGTGGAAATGTCATATTTCCCGGTGCCGTCGAGATTGACCGTAACCTCGATGGCGGTTTCCTTCGTCGTCCGGCTGATTTGGGCTGTTCGAACAGCTTTTGATGCCATGGTCTTCACTCCGCGATTGCCGCCGCTCTTAGCAGCAGGAAGTTGAAAAAGCCATAACCGGACCATGCCCGGCAAAAGGCTTTGGTTTGCATTGCCGCAAAAAACACCTAGATAAGCGGCTCGAAACTGCCAACCCCAACCCGATCTCCGGACCCTGCACCACGGACGCCATGACAAACGCAAGCGAAATATCCATGCATGCAACCACGATTGTGACCGTCCGCAAGGACGGAAAGGTGGTGATTGCGGGCGATGGACAAGTAAGCCTCGGACAAACGGTGATGAAGGGCAATGCCCGCAAGGTTCGCCGTCTTGGAAAAGGCGATGTGATTGCGGGTTTTGCCGGAGCAACGGCAGACGCCTTCACGCTGCTTGAGCGGCTGGAAGCCAAGCTTGAACAGTATCCGGGTCAGTTGACAAGAGCCTGTGTCGAACTTGCCAAGGACTGGCGCACCGACCGGTATTTGCGTCGCCTCGAAGCCATGATGCTGGTAGCTGACAAGGATGTCAGCCTTGCCATCACCGGAAATGGCGATGTGCTGGAACCGGAACAGGGCGTGATGGCCATCGGTTCGGGAGGCAATTACGCGCTTGCCGCGGCGCGGGCGCTGATCGACACCGACAGGAGTGCCGAGGAAATTGCGCTCAAGGCAATGACGATAGCATCCGAGATATGTGTCTATACCAACAATAATTTTGTCATCGAGAGCCTCGATACGAATTCGAAATCATGAACCCGAAGGGCAAAGTAACCCACCAATGACCAATTTTTCGCCACGTGAAATCGTTTCCGAACTGGACCGCTTCATCATTGGACAGAATGACGCCAAGCGTGCGGTCGCCATCGCCCTGCGCAATCGTTGGCGGAGGCTGCAGCTCGAAGGAGCGATGCGTGAAGAGGTATTGCCGAAGAATATCCTGATGATCGGGCCAACAGGCGTCGGCAAGACCGAAATATCGCGCAGATTGGCCAAACTGGCCGGCGCCCCCTTCATCAAGATCGAAGCGACAAAGTTCACCGAAGTCGGCTATGTCGGGCGCGATGTCGAACAGATCATCCGCGATCTCGTTGAGATCGGCATCCAGCTGGTTCGCGAGCAGAAGCGCGAACAGGTGAAGGCCAAGGCGCATCTGGCTGCCGAAGAACGGGTTCTCGACGCGCTGGTTGGTTCCAGTGCCAGCCCGGCCACACGCGAATCCTTCCGCAAGAAATTGCGCTCGGGCGAGCTTGATGACAAGGAAATCGAAGTCGAGGTGGCGGACAGCGGCAACCCGATGGGTGGTTTCGAGGTTCCTGGCATGCCAGGTGCCTCGATCGGCGTCATGAACATCAATGACATGCTGGGAAAGGCGTTCGGCCAGCGCACCAAGAAACGCAAGACCTCGGTTCGCGAATCCCATGACCTGCTGATCGGCGATGAATCGGACAAGCTGCTCGACACGGAGCAAATTGTTACCGAGGCCATTTCGGCGGTGGAAAACAACGGCATCGTCTTCCTCGACGAGATCGACAAGATTGCCGTGCGCGACGGCGCAGTTGGCGGAAGCGTTTCGCGCGAAGGCGTTCAGCGTGACCTGCTGCCACTGGTAGAGGGCACAACCGTTGCCACCAAGCATGGCGCGGTCAAGACGGATCATATTCTCTTCATCGCATCAGGCGCATTTCACGTCTCGAAGCCCTCCGACCTCCTGCCGGAATTGCAGGGCAGGCTTCCGATCCGGGTTGAATTGCAGGCGCTGACACGGGATGACTTCCGCCGGATCCTGACAGAGACCGAAGCAAGCCTCATCAAGCAATATATCGCACTGATGGGCACGGAGGAATTGACCCTGGATTTCACCCCGGACGCAATTGACGCAATTGCCGATGTCGCGGTTGATCTCAATTCCACGATCGAGAATATCGGCGCAAGGCGGCTACAGACAGTCATGGAGCGTATCCTCGATGAAATATCCTTCAGTGCGCCCGACAAGTCGGGCGAATCAATCGAGATCGATGCTGAATATGTGCGTGCGCATATCAGTGAGCTGGCGAAAAATACCGATTTGAGCCGTTTCATCCTGTAAGCGGTGATCTCGACTCACAATCGTGATTGCGGCATGGTAGTCGGGCTCATGGGAAAAGACCGAACTGATCGGGGTCGGAATATGCGTTTTGCAACAACCAGGTTGATTGCCATTCTGGTGATCGTCGTCGGACTGTTTCCCGGAGCCTCATTGCAAGCCGATGCAGCATTGGTGGTGGTACCGGCGGGAAATCGTAACGCGTGGCAACCGCCCATTCCTGCCGGTTCGGTTTCGCGGACCCGTTCGACGGATGGTAGCTTTCAGGGGAAATACGAAAAGATTCGCGACATGATCGCCCGCGATCGCCAATTGCAGGCAAAGATCAAGGCCGCCGCTGCCCGCTATCGTATCGACCCTGTCCATATTGTCGGCGCGCTGGTTGGTGAACACACCTACAATGTCGACGCGCTCGACCGGCTGCAAACCTATCTGGTGAAGGCTGCTTCCTATCTCGGTTCGGACCTGACCTTTGCCCATGATGGCGAGAAGGTTTCGCAATTCGTCCAGCGGCCGGAATTTGCCGAATGCAGCAATCTGAATGACAGCTATGACCTGTGGTCCTGCCGCGAGGACATCTGGAATTCCAGGTTTCGTGGCAAGAATGTCGGCGGGAAATCCTGGCCCAATGACCGGTTTGGAAGGGTGTTCTTCCAACCGCTTTATGCGGGCCAGACCTTCGGGCTCGGGCAATTGAACCCGCTTACCGCCCTGCAGGTGACAGACATGGTTTCCAGAACGAGCGGTTATCGAAAGCTTGACCCCGATCGCGCGCCGGAGATCTACAAATCGATCATGGATCCTGACAGCACGCTGCAATATATGGCAGCTGTCATCCG
>JAGRLM010000322.1:10048-18523 GCA_020441795.1 Nitratireductor sp. | reverse complement strand
TTCGTGTCGATGTTCCCCGGCA
This sequence comes from Nitratireductor sp., assembly GCA_020441795.1. Lineage (GTDB taxonomy): Bacteria > Pseudomonadota > Alphaproteobacteria > Rhizobiales > Rhizobiaceae > BOKV01. Next base: position 18,501 of record JAGRLM010000322.1, on the reverse strand, counting down.
AGACTGCCTATGCAGTCAAGACCAATGGCGAACCCATGGTTCTGGAGACCCTGGTCAAGGCTGGCATCACCGCATTTGACGTTGCCTCACCTGCCGAAATCACCTCTGTCCGGGCGTTCTCGAAGACAGCCGAGCTGTTGTACATGCATCCAGTGAAGGCGCAGTCCGACATACGCTTTGCGCTCGAGACCCACAGAATCAGGACATTTGTCGTCGATCACGAGGATGAAATCACCAAGATCCACAAGATCGTGCAAGGCCTCGACATCAACCCGTCGACCATCACGATCTTTGTCCGCCTGCAGACAAAGGGTCACGCCGCCTATGAATTGTCGAAGAAATTCGGGGCTGCACCCGGTCAGGCGATAGAACTGCTGCAACGCCTGCATCGCAACGGCTACCGGCTAGGATTGTGTTTCCATGTCGGTAGCCAGATCGAGGACCCCGACGCCTATGACAAGGCGCTGGCCTCGGCAGACTGGGTGCGAAACCGGGCAGGTGTGCCGATAGCCGAGCTGGATGTCGGCGGCGGATTTCCGGCGGAATACGGCCATGACCCCAATCGCAAGCATGTGGAAATGCCCTCGCTGGGCCAGATGATGAGCCGGTTGCGCAACGATATGTCCGAATGGGGTTTCAACGATATGGAGCTCGTTGCCGAACCGGGACGGGTGATTGTCGCGCGTGCCTTTTCGCTCATAGTGCGCGTATTGTTGCGCAAGGGCAGGCGGCTTTACATCAATGACGGGATATGGGCTTCGCTTTCGGATTCCTGGACCGGCAGGATCACCCTTCCGGCGCGCTTCATTCCCGACCCCGCAATCCGCACTCGCAACGGCAACGCGGAAAACATCGTGCCGTTTCGGGTCTGTGGTGCCACTTGCGATTCGGTCGATATCCTGACCCGGCCTTTCTATCTGCCTGAAACGGTCGATACCGGTGACTGGATCGAGATCGGCAATATCGGTGCCTATTCGCTTTCGTTGCGAACCCGCTTCAACGGTCTTTATCCCGATACATTTGTGGAAGTGGCAACGCCGTTTGGCCAGGAAGGCGCGCCGGAAGGCTTTGCCAGTCTTGAAACCATGGCATGATGCCCTTGGTTTCGCTAACGCATCACGATATCGGCCTTGCGTGAATTGTGCTGCACCAGTCTTGCATTGGGAATGTCATTGCCGAATGCCTTTGCCCTGGCGGCTTCATCGTCAAAGCCGTAATCCAGCCAGCGTTGCACGAGACGACGTTCAAGCTCGCTTTCATCGACATCGAGAAAGATGGACAAGTCGAACAGGGCGGCAATGTCGCGCCAGTCTGGTGCGTCCAGCAGCAGGTAATTTCCTTCGACCAGAATGATCGGTGTCGTCCTTGCAACGATCCTCGCGTTCGCACGGGCAAGGTCGATGCTGCGATCAAAGACAGGAACCGCCACATCCGCCTCGCCGGATGAAATCCTGCGAAGATCGCTGAACAGGCCAGCCGTGTTGAAGGTCTCCGGCGAGCCCTTGCGCGGCAGCAATCCCAGCGGCTCGATAACCGAATTGTCGTAGTGATACCCATCCATCGGGACCAATGCGGAGGTTTCCAGACCACTGGAATTGAGGGCAGCAACAAGCGCATCGGAAAGCGTGGATTTTCCTGAGCCCGGAGCCCCGGCAATCGCAACGAGAAAGCGGGCCTTGCCGCCCGCTTTCGCCTTCAGCGTTTCTGCCAGCGCATCAGGGGTCAAGCAGCCACTGCCTCCGCCGGAGGCTCCATTGCACCCGTCATCAATGCGACGGCATCCGACATGGAATAGTTCTTCGGATCGATCACGCAGAGCCGCTTGCCAAGCCGGTGAATGTGAACCCGGTCACAAACCTCGAAGACATGAGGCATGTTATGGCTGATCAGGATGATCGGAATACCGCGCGATTTCACATCCTGGATGAGTTCGAGAACCCGGCGCGATTCCTTGACGCCCAAGGCCGCCGTCGGCTCATCCAGAATGATAACCTTGGAGCCGAAGGCAGCAGCGCGTGCCACCGCAACGCCCTGGCGTTGACCGCCTGACAGGGTTTCCACCGGTTGGGAAATGTTCTGAATGGTCATCAGCCCCAGTTCCGAGAGCTTGTCCCGTGCGAACTGCTCCATGCGCGGACGGTCCATCATGCGGAACAAGGACCCCATGATTCCCGGCCGCCGCCATTCGCGCCCCAGGAACATGTTGTCGGCAATCGACAAGGCGGGCGACAGGGCAAGGTTCTGGTACACAGTCTCGATACCGGCCTTTCGGCCTTCTTCGGGCGAGCGGAAATGCACCTTCCTGCCTTCGAGTTCGATGCTGCCGTGATCAGGGGTTACCGCGCCGGATATGGCCTTGATCAGCGTGGATTTCCCCGCGCCGTTGTCGCCGATAACACCCAGTACTTCGCCTGGATAAAGATCGAAATCAGCACCATTGATCGCAACGACCGTGCCGTAACGCTTCATCAGGCCGCGCGCTTTCAGGATTGGTTGACGCTCACTCATTTCGTGGCCCTCCGCAATTGCTGGTCAAGTGTGACGGCGACAATGACAAGGATCCCGGCGGCAAATTGCTGCCAATAGTCATCAACGCGCGCCAGCGACAATCCGGTCGTGAAAACCTGCACGATGAAGGCACCAAGCACCGATCCGATGATCGAGCCCCGCCCGCCAAACAGCGAAGTGCCGCCAATCACTACGGCAGTGATCGAGGCAAGGTTGATCGTGTCAAAGGAGATCGGATTGACCGAACCGACGCGGCCGATTGAAACCCATGCCGCAAAGCCGAGTATCACGCCTGCAACAACATAGACGGATATCAGCACGCGATCGGTCTGGATGCCTGAAAGAAGTGCGGCTTCCGGGTCGTCGCCGACGGCATGCACATGGCGGCCCCATGCCGTATGGTTGAGGACGAACCACAGGATTGCGGCGAGCACGATCAGCGCCACGACGCCATAGGTGATGGTCGCGCCCATGAACTTGATATCTGTGCCAAACCACAAGAGCATGGAAGCCTGTTCCTCGATATCGGCATTGCGGATCGATTCCGAATGCGAATACCAGAGTTTCAGTGCTGAAAAGACGCTCAGCGTTCCAAGTGTCACAATGAAAGGCGGCAGCTTGACCTTGGCAACCAGCACGCCGTTTACCCCGCCCATCAGCCCGCCAAAGAACATGCCGATCATGATGGCCAGCGGTTCGGGAACCCCCGCCAGGACGGAAAGTCGACCCATGATCAGGGCGCAGATAACCATCACCGCGCCCACCGAGAGATCGATGCCGGCAGTCAGGATGATAAGCGTTTGTGCCAGCGCCACGAAGCCGGTTACGGTCACCTGCTGCATGATGGTGGAAAGCACGCCCGGCGACATGAAGCGCGGCGCAATAATACCGAAAACGGTGATACTGAGGAGCAACACAAGCGCCGGTACCAGTGTCGGATTGTTGCGCAGGAATGTCCGCGTGATATGGGTGAAGGTGTGGTCGTCCCTGTCGAAACTGGCAACAGCAGCATCAGCCTGTGCAAGCCGCGCTTCATAGTCTGCTACCGGTTTGTTCGGGGACCCTTGGGTTTGTTTGCCCTGGTCGCTCATCGGATCTCCCCCGCTTGCCGTCTGCGATCATAGTCGCAAAAATTGCTGATATGCAAAGGGCGACATGAATGTCGCCCTTTGATATTTCAAAACTGCAGCGGGTAAATCAGCCCCAGCAGAGTTCCAGACCCTTGGCCGAGTCGATTGACGGAACGCCTTCAACCGGCTGGTCGGTGACCAGATTGACGCCGGTGTTGAAGAAGCCGAGGCCTTCGGATGCCTGTGGCTTGGTGCCGTCCTTGGCGAAAGCGATAATGGCTTCAATGCCCTTGGATGCCATCAGCAGCGGGTACTGCTGGGAAGTCGCGCCAATGACGCCATCCCTGACGGATTTGACGCCTGGGCAGCCGCCGTCAACGGAAACGATGAGAACACCCTTTTCCTTGCCAGCCTTCTTCAGGGCCTGATAGGCACCTTCTGCTGCCGGTTCGTTGATGGTGTAGACCACATTCATGTTCGGCTCTTTGGCGAGCAGGTTTTCAACCGATGTCACGCCGCCTTCCGGGTTTGCGCCAGAGGATTCATGGCCGATGACGCGTGGGTCGGTTTCAGAACCCATGACCTTGAGGTCTGGCACTTCAATGCCGAAGCCGACGAGGAAGCCGGTGTCGCGTGCAACGTCAACGGAGATGTTGTCCTTGTTGATGTCGAGCATGCCGATCTTGGCATCCTTGGCTGCATCACCAAGCTTGGCCTTCGCCCATTTGCCGATCAGCAGGCCTGCCTCGAAATTGTCGGTGGCAAAGGTCATGTCCTGTGCTTCGGGATCCGCCAGCGGCGTATCGAGTGCAATGACCAGAATGCCGGCTTCGCGGGCCTTCTTCAGGGACGGGCCGACTGAATCATTGGATGGTGTGATCAGGATGCCCTTGGCACCCGCAGCCATGCAGTTTTCGACCGCGGTGATCTGTGGCGCGGCATCGCCGTCCTTTTCACCGGCATAGGCCTGGAATTCGAGGCCAGCTGCAGTGGCTGCCTGCTCGGCACCTTCCTTCATTTTCACGAAGAACGGGTTGGTGTTGTTCTTGGTGATCAGGCAGGCGAGATCGGCTGCTGCTGCTGGCATGGCGCCAACAATACCGAATGCTGCGGCAGCAAGAAGCGCTGATTTGAATGAAACGAGTTTCTTCACGGTATTCCTCCCGGTTGGAACAAGCGGAGGAGACCGGACCACTTCCGGTGAATTCTCCTCCCTCTGACAAAGCCTGCGACATGCGCTCTCCAAGCGGCAGTCCGGCTCTGCATAAATCGAACACTATTCAGGGCGGCCTGTCAATAAATAAATCAGAGTGAATTAATAATTGACCTTTCCCGGTTTTTCACCCATTCTGATCGCAGGGAATGGATTGACACCCCGATGATCGGTTTGGCCATCTGATGATGACCTTGTAATATGGGAAACATCGCCGGTGGTGCCGACGCAATTGTGATAAACGCAATGCGGGTTGATCTGGTCCCTGTCTGAATTTCCCGGCTTGCCGGCATCATGACGAAATCAGGACAATCATGCTGGGAGGGCAATTTGTCCATGCAGGTACCAATTCCCGTGTTGCGTGAGGACAATATCCCCATCACGCATCGCGGTTCCAACCAGAGCGGTATGCGGGCCTATAACGAGCGCCTGGTGCTGACACTTGTGCGCCGCCATGGCAGTCTTGCCAAAACCGATATTGCCCGAATGACGGGCCTTTCCGCCCAGACCGTATCCGTCATCATGCGCCAGCTCGAGGCAGACGAATTGCTGCTGCGCGGTGAACCGATGCGTGGTCGGGTTGGCCAGCCCTCCGTGCCCTTGTCTCTCAACCCCGAAGGCGCCTTTTTTCTCGGCCTCAAGATCGGGCGGCGCAGTTGCGAACTCGTCCTGCTCGATTTTCTCGGCAAGATTGTCGCGCGGGTAAGCCGTTCCTATTCCTATCCGCTGCCGCAAGACACTGTGGACTTCACCCGCAAGGCAATCGTCCAGGTATTGGCCGCCATTCCCGGTCGGGAATATCGTGTTGCAGGCCTTGGCATCGCCACCCCGTTCGAATTGTGGAACTGGGCTGACGAGATCGGTGTGGAAGGCGACCAGATGGAGGCCTGGCGGGATTTTGATGTCCATGCCAGGATTTCGGCCATTTCCGAATTCCCGGTCTATGTCCAGAACGATGCGACAGCTGCTTGTGCCGCAGAACTTGTATTCGGCGAAAACAACCGTCTGCAGGATTTCATGTATGTCTATGTAGGCACGCTGGTAGGCGGCGGAATAGTGCTCAACGGATCACTCTATTCAGGCAGAACCGGAAATGCCGGTGCACTGGGACCGATGCCGGTTCCCGGCCGGGGCGGGCGCTCGGTGCAATTGCTGGAACATGCCTCACTTGTCGTGCTTGAGCGCGCCGTCCAGGAACGCGGCCTCGACCCGGTAATGATCTGGGAAGGGCATGACGACTGGAGCGAAATCGAGGCTGAGGTAAGTGAATGGATCAAGCTGTCAGCTAGAAGCCTTGCCCATGCCGTTGTTGCATCCGCATCCGTCATCGACTTCGAGGCGGTGCTGGTCGATGGCGGTTTTCCCGCCGCTATTCGCAAGCGGCTGGTAAAGGCGATCGAAGCCGAAATCGGCAGCCTTGATGTCCAGGGTATCGCTGTTCCCGCCCTGAAAGAGGGCTCCATCGGGACGGTGGCGCGTGCATTGGGCGCTGCAAGCCTGCCGCTTTTCGACAAATATCTGATTGATCAGAATACCTTGATGCGGGATGGCTGAGCCATGTTGATAGGAATTCCCTCCTGCCTGGGTCCCGAACTGCTACGCAATCTGCGCGCCATGGGACATGGCGACGAAATTGCAATTGTTGACGGGAACTACCCCTCACAAAGTCATGCCGTGCAATGTGTCGGCGGTGTGATCCGCGCCGATGGCTTGGGTGCTGTTGAAATCCTTGACGCCATCCTGCAGGTATTCCCGCTCGATGATCGGGTATCCGATCCTGTGGCCATTGCCACGGTCGACGGTGATGGCTCTTCCATGGCCCCGGTCCACCAGGAAATGCTTGCCGCGCTTTCTGCACGCAAGGCCGGCGTCGTTGCAACGCCAATGGCAGGTCCGGCCTTTTACCAGCGGGTCCGCATGGCCCATACGCTGGTTGCTTCTTCCGAGCCGCGTCTTTATGGCAATATCATCCTGCGCAAGGGCGTTATCAATCCGGAGTAAATCATGATCCTTTGTTGTGGCGAAGCGCTGATCGACATGTTGCCGCGCCAGTTGCCCGATGGCGCGTCGGTATTCATGCCGGTTGCTGGTGGCGCAGTGTTCAACACCGCGATAGCCCTTGGGCGCCTTGGCGAGGAAACCGGCTTCTATTCCGGCATTTCAACTGATGTGCTGGGCGAAACACTTGTCGCGGCACTGGAAGCGTCAAAGGTCGATCACTCCCATTGTGCCCGTTCTGCGCGCCCAACCACGCTTGCATTTGTCACGCTGAAGGACGGCCATGCCGAATATGCCTTCTATGATGAAATGACGGCGGGCCGCATGCTCGATCCCAAGGCATTGCCGGAGATCGGCAACACCGTTGATGCCATGCATTTTGGCGCAATCAGCCTCATATCGGAACCTTGCGGCTCGGCCTATGAGGCGCTGGCATTGCGCGAGGCACCCAATCGGGTGATATCGCTTGATCCCAATATCCGGGCTGGCTTCGTTACAGACGTGATCGCCTATCGCGCACGTCTTGAGCGCATGCTCGCAGTTGCAGATATTATCAAGGTATCCGATGATGATCTTGCATGGTTGGCACCCGGTGAGGAATTTGCCGATTGGGCCGGGAACTGGCTCGGGAAATCAGCCGCCATCGTAGTGCTGACCCGTGGTAGCAAGGGCGCACTGGCCTTGACGCGCAGCGGCGAGGTTACGGTTCCTGCGATCCCGACACAGGTTGTCGATACGGTCGGGGCAGGCGACACCTTCAATGCGGGACTGCTGGCAGGCATTCGCCGCGCCGGTCATCTTTCCAGGTCAGGACTTGCGAGCCTGCCGGGCGAAGCACTGGAGACCGCCCTGAACCTCGCGGTGCGCACCGCAGCAGTGACTGTTTCGCGCGCTGGTGCCAATCCACCCTGGGCGCATGAGCTGACCTGACCGGCAGGATATTGTCCGATGTCTAATTTGTTGAGGCATGGCGGACTGATCTGCTAGAAGGAGCCCGGGTCTGTTGGCCCTGGGACTTTCACAAAAATGCCTTCGACTGTTTCTCCCGAGCTGCGGCTCGCCACTTCCGCTGACCTTGAAGCCCTTGTCAGGATCGAGAATCGCGCCTTCACTTCAGACCGGATATCACGGCGTTCCTTTCGCGAACTGCTCACGCGCAAGACTGCCGCCTTCATTGTCAATGAACGGGACGGGGAAATCACGGGCTACGCCATGCTGCTGCTGCGCCGTGGCACAGCCATGGCCCGGCTCTATTCGCTTGCCGTTGATCCCGACCATCTTGGAAAAGGCATCGGCGCGCTGCTTTTGAAGGGTGCCGAGGAGGAAACCTTCAACCGCAAGCGCCTGTTGCTGCGACTGGAGGTGCGCGAGGACAATGAGCGCGCGATCGAGCTTTATCGCCGCAAGGGCTACCGTCCCATCGGGCGCTACCTTGACTATTATGCCGACCATGCACCGGCACTGCGTTTCGAAAAGACCATTCGCGGCGGCGTGCCGATTACCTCACCCACCCCCTATTATGAGCAGACTACGGACTTCACTTGCGGGCCATGCTGCCTGATGATGGCACTTGCCCGCTATGTGCCGGGCTATGTGCTGGAGCCGGTCAACGAGATCCGGCTCTGGCGTGAGGCGACAACGGTTTTCATGATGTCGGGCCTGGG
>JAGRLM010000322.1:0-9937 GCA_020441795.1 Nitratireductor sp. | reverse complement strand
ATGGTGATGGAACTGGCGCAGGCCGATTTCCAGAACCGGTCTGCCAAACTTCAAATTCCCATCGCGCACCGATCCTTCGAACTCGATGATATTCGCAATGCCATCGCCAACCAGAAGGTCGCGCTGGTTCTCCTCAGCGGATACCAGATGTTTGGCAAGAAGGTGCCGCATTGGGTGCTGGCCCATGGCGATGATGGCGCGCATATTCTCATTCATGATCCCTGGGTCGAGGACGAAGTCGGCGAGACCATTGCCGATGCGGCCAATCTTCCTGTACCCTACGAACAATTCGACCGCATGGCGCGGTTCGGGAGTCCGCCATTGAGGGCTGCCGTGATCCTGGGACCGGGTGCAATCTGACAACGGGAGACAACCATGATCTTCGTTGCAAGAACCGCTGACGGGGAAACTGTCACCTATCGCGACACCAAGCGCTGGCTTTGGCTGTTGTCGGTCATGTCGCCGGCCGTGCCGATGCTCGTGGCATTTCTGGTCTGGAAAACATCCAACCCGCTTTGGTCTCTTGCGATACTTGGCTTCTATTTTGGCATGGTCCCCGTCCTCGATGCCGTTTTCGGCGAGGATGCCAGCAATCCTCCCGATGTGATCGTGGAAGCAATGGCTGCGGACAGCTTCTACCGAACCCTGTTGTTCATTTCGGTTCCGGTCTTTTACGCAAGTTTCCTTACGGTCGCCTGGGTTTTGGGTACCGTGGAACTGCCCTGGTGGGCATTTCTTGCACTGGCAGTTGGCGCTGGCACAGCTTCGGGTGCGGGCCTGACTGTTGGTCACGAACTTGGACACAAGCCTGGCAAGGCCGAGGCATTTGCAGCCAAACTGGTCAATGCGCTGACGGGTTATGCGCATTTCTGCATCGAGCACAATCGCGGACATCATGTGATGGTTGCCACGCCCGAGGATGCGGCCTCGTCAAGAATGGGCGAAACTGTCTGGCAATTTGCGCTGAGGGAAATACCGGGCGCCGCGCATCGCGGCTGGCAACTGGAAAGGGCAAGGCTGGCGAAAAAGGGACTGCCCTTCTGGCACTGGCGCAATGACCTGCTGCAAGGCTATGCACTGACCGCCGGAATTGCATTTGGTCTCGTTCTCGCCTTCGGCTGGATCATGGTACCATTCCTCCTGGTTCACCATGTCATCGGCTGGCTGCAACTGACATTTGCGAATTATGTTGAGCACTACGGACTGGCGCGCCAGAAACTGGACAATGGCCGATATGAGTCATGCCAGCCGCATCATTCCTGGAACACCAATCACATCATGTCGAACCTGATGCTGTTTCACCTGCAGCGCCATTCCGATCATCACGCCAATCCGTTGCGGCCCTATCAGGCATTGCGCAATTTCGATGATTTGCCTCGTTTGCCGAGCGGTTATCCCGGCTGTTATGTGCTGGCAGCAATCCCTACGCTCTGGTTCCGGGTGATGGACCCGAAGGTCATGGCCTGGGCCAAGGGTGAAATTGCCCGGACCAATCATGTGCCGGGCTGGAAGCCGCGCCTTGGCCCCGTTCGCAGTGACGTCAGCGGGTAATCCGCAACGCGCCTCCCTGGCTGATATATCGCCCGCGCGCTCGTGCTATCTCCGCCTCGAATTGCCGTTCCATTTTCTCGCGCATGTGTTGCGGCAATTTCCGCACGGCGCGTGCGAATTGTCTGCGCGCAATGGCAATCTGGGCGTCGACAACCTGCGGCGAATAGGATTTCCCTTCTTCAAGCCGAACCTTGCCATTGCCCAATGGCAGTGCGCTCTCGACACCTGAGGTGATCTCCAGCCTCGCGACCGGCCAGCCGAATGCAGCAAGTACCGGCAGATCGATCTCGGCCCTTGCAACAACAGTAAGCGTATTGCCGCTGACTGTGGTTTCCGCTGTGGGGCTCAGGTCGGGCGCGTTGGATTCCAGGAAGGACGCGGCAATGCGGCGCATGTCATTGACATCATCGCCACCCGATGCTGCCGCCAGTGCTGCCGCGTCAGCGGCAGATTGCAGGCGGCTTTCCGCCTTCAGAATTCTTGAATAATCAACCGCCGCACCGGCAAGCCCCATCAGTGGAACAAGCGACAAGCCGAAGATGATGGCAAAATTGCCACCCTTGTCCTTGATGAATGATCTTGTCAGTCCCAACATCCGTCCGCCCCGGTAACCCGAAATTTCATCTGCCCGGGCATTGGGCGTTTTGTCCTGATGGTTGAATACCAATGACTGCCCGGTTTTAACGAGAATTCAAACCTGGTTGAATCCGCAGACCCGAATGCAGAGAACAGTATCAGCAAAAGACTGCCCCGGATTTAAGCAAATCCGAGGCATTTGAATCGATTGCCTCCCAGTCGGACTGTGCGGCCTCAACTCAGCGGTGAAATGCGGATTTCCACGCGACGGTTCTGCTGGCGGCCAAAGTCGGTCGAATTGTCCGCGATGGGCTGTGTCTCGCCAAATCCGATCACCCGCAGGCGGCGCGCATCGATCTGGCGACCATTGAGATAATTGGCAACCGAAACCGCCCGTCGTTCCGACAGTGCCTGGTTGTATTGTGGCGAGCCGGTATTGTCGGTATGACCATCAATATCGAGCAGTGTCTGCGGATATTTGTTCAAGACGATCGCGACTGAATCAAGCACCTGGTAAAAGCCGGGATTGATCTGGTCCTGATCGGAAGCAAAGGTAATGTTGCCGGGCATGACAAGGATGATCTGATCGCCGGAGCGCTCCACGCCAACGCCGCTTGCCTGCAATTGCGAGCGCAGTTCCTGCTCCTGGCGATCCATGTAATTGCCAATACCGCCTCCAACCAGGGCACCGACGCCAGCGCCAATCAGGGCTGCCTTGCGCTGGTCCTTGCCGCCCTTGTCCTTGGCAACCAGAATTCCGGTCAGGGCACCTGCCACTGCACCGATGGTGGCACCTGCAGCCGTATTGTTGGCCTGCGGCCTTCCGGTGAGCGGATCAGTGGGTGTCTGGCAGGCTGTCAGCGACAGGGTGAATGCTGCCGCCGCTATGGCGGTAATGGATTTCTTCATGCTTGAAAGCCCCTTTGATCAGTCATCAAGACCTGATGTGAGGGGCGCGAGTGCCGGAAAACAACGGCAGAAATGCGACATTGCCACGCGTTAGTCGAGAAAGCGGCTTTCATAGGGATAGGTAGTGATGTCCTCGGTCCCCGTTTCGGTGATCAGCACCTGCTGTTCGAGTTTGACGCCAAAACTGCCGCCGACCGTGCCGCAATAGCTCTCGACACAGATCGCCATTCCGGGTTCGAACACGCCGTCATAGCCGGTGGACGGATAGTCCTCGGGGAAGTAGAGGCTCGGATATTCATCGCAAAGGCCAACACCGTGGGCGAGCACGCCATAGCGGTTGTGCCGAAATTCCTGCGGGGCAAGATTTGCCTTCTCGGTGAACTCCTTGAAGCCCATGCCCGGACGCAGCATGGCAAGGTTGGAATGCACCTGCTCATGGGCGTGCCGATAGACCCGCTTCTGCTCCTGTGTCGGTTCGCCGTCCCCGCAAAGCCAGGTGCGGGAAATGTCGCAACACATGCCATACACGCCGATAAGGTCGGTATCGAAGGCGACAATGTCACCGTCCTGGATGATACGCGGACCGCATTCCTGGAACCACGGATTGGTTCGAGGTCCCGAGGCAAGGATGCGGGTCTCGATCCATTCGCCGCCATGGCGAATGTTTTCGGCATGGAGAATCGACCACAGATCGTTTTCGCTCATTCCCGAGCGCAATTCCCGCTGCATCTGATGCATCGCGATTTCGCATGATTGAACCGCGCATTTGAGCGCCTTGACATCGTCCGGTCCCTTGATCGCGCGGGCGAGCTCGGTCACCACCTGTCCCTGAAAGGTTTCAATGCCAAGCCCGCGCAATGCCATCAGCCCTTCGGGCTCGATGCGGTCGATCGCGAGGCGACGATTGCCACCACCATGGCTTTTCAGCAGGTCGTCGATTTCCGCAGCAAAACGTGCCGCATGTTCGCCAACACGCTCGCCCGAGACGAAATAGAAGAAGGACGCGCCAGTGCGCACCTCCCTGACCAGCGGGAGATGCGCTGACAAATGCCCGCAATTGGCATAGTCCCACAACACGACATACCCATCGGCCGACACGAAACATGCGCGTGAGGGATTGTGAGTCACCCAGAGCTGCATGTTCGTCGTATCGGTTACGTAGCGAATATTCAGCGGATCAAAGCAAAGCAGACCTGCATAATCATGCTTGCGCAATTCGCCGACGATCCGTTGTAGCCGGTATTGGCGCATGGCTTCCAGGTTTGGTGCTTCAAGACCGGCCTTCGCCCAGGCTTCGAATGCCAGTGCAGTGGGTCCGATCTCCACCCGGTCATTCTCGTCCGGGGAACCGTCCGGTTTGCTGCGCGGCCGTCTTGATGGATCAATCTTGCGGTTGGAAGTGGTGTAGGCAGAAATCGTGTCCATGGCGCAAGCTCCGGAAAGCGGACCGAAAGCCGGTCCTTCAAGCCAGTGAACGATAGGGGCTTGCAGCGCAAAGCCAAATGCCCGTCTGCGCCATGCTTGGCCTTGTTGCGCCGTGGGCTTGACGGCCAAATTAGTGGGTTCTCAACCTAGCGCAGGTCTCGCGGCGGCGTGGCAAAGCGCACGCCCAGCAGCTTGCCGGAACGCCAGGCGACTTCGCAAACCATGCGATTGCGCCTGGCATGGTTGGTCAGGATGAAGCGTTGCGGCAGGTCTGGTTCGGAAGTTTCTATCATGGCGCCATGTTCCGACAGGTTGTGAACCATGCAGGTCAGCGGCACCCGGCTGCCAGGCAGAAAAATCTCGGAAATGTCTCGCGCAGGAATTCTGGCAAAGCGGCGCTTTTCGTGCGAGCTTTGCGTCTGGTTTGCGGCTTGCTGAAAATCGGGGGCCGATGGTCGGTAGCTCTGAGCTGAATTTGCCAACATGAAATTCTCCGGAATAACCGGTTGCCGCCCTTTGCTGATCTACTTGACACGGGCGCGATGAACAATGGCAGTAGCTTATCGTTAAAATTGTTTCCAATTGGATAATTTGTCGGTTGGCAGTGGAATTTTGGTCTGCTTTCCAACCAGGATGATCTGCCTGGCACAGATTCCGGGAAAGGCTGAGGAATGATCGGTATATATGGGGCTGGTTCAATCGGCTGCTATCTTGGCGGCATGCTGATGGCAAATGGCGAGGACGTCGTGTTTCTTGCTCGACCGAACACGGCTGCTGACCTGGCGGGCGGCATGGATATCACAAGCCTTGATGCGCCGCCCATGCATGTCAGCAATCTTGAATTCGCGAGCAGTGCATCCGATCTCGCCAAATGCTCCACCATACTGGTCTGCGTGAAAAGCATGGATACGGTTGCCGCTGGTGAAGCACTGGCAGGCATTGTCGCGCCCGGCACGATTGTTGTTTCCCTGCAAAACGGGATATCGAATGCTGGTCTGTTGTCAGCCGCCCTGCCTCAGGCGCAGGTGATTGATGCCATGGTTGCGTTCAATGTTGCCAGGAAAGGCGGCAACGGTTTTCACCGTGGTACCGAGGGCGGCATCGTCCTTGCCGACAAACCCGGTGCGCTGGATCTGTCTGCGATATTCAATTCCGCCGGGATAGCGACAGAGGTGTCACGCGAGATCAGTTCGGTGAAATGGGGCAAGTTGCTGATGAACCTCAACAATGCCGTCAACGCGTTGTCCGGCCTGCCTTTGCGGGCGCAGCTTTCGATGCGCAAGCATCGGCTGTTGCTGGCAGACAGCGTGGCCGAGGCTTTGCAGGTCTTGCGCAAGGCAGGCATTCGACCGGCCCGCATCGGCAAGGTCGCACCTGCCATCATGCCATTTCTGTTGCGCCTGCCCGACCCGGTTTTCAGGATACTGGCCGCAGGCATGTTGAAAATCGATGATCAGGCCCGCTCATCCATGGCGGACGATCTCGACCGCGGCCGCAAGCCGGAAATCGACTATCTGCAAGGCGAAATCGTACGCCTTGGCAAGTCCGTTGGCGTTCCCACCCCGGTCAATTCGGAAATCGTCGAGCGCATCAGGCGTGAATTTGCGTCCAAAAAAGGCCAGGAACGCTAACAAGCCGGCTGGCCATTTGCAGACTTGCAGTAACGCAGAAAGCTTGCCAGCAATTGGCTTGCATGCGAGCCTTTGAGCCAGTGGGAGGGAACAGCCAGACAATGAAGATCGCATGTTTCACCAGAAACAGTGTGCCGGGAATTGGCAATGTCGAGGCGGATGGATCGATTGTCCCGTTCGATCTTTCGCCGGAATCTGCCGCGCGCGGCATCGCCAGCCTGCTGGAGATCGGTTCACCGAGTTCCCTGCCGCAGCTCGCGCCAATTGCTGCTTGCGAAATTGAGCTACGCGCTCCCATGCCGCGCCCGCAGCGCAACATCTTCTGCGTTGGCAAGAACTATCACGAGCATGCGAAGGAATTTTCCGCGAGCGGTTTTGATTCAAGCGCGGCCTCCGGTGTGGTTCCGAAAGAGCCGATCATTTTCTCGAAGCTTCCCGAAACCGTGATCGGGACCGGTCAGCCAATTCGCATCGACGCTTCGGTTTCAAAGGCGATTGACTACGAGGCCGAGCTTGCCGTGATCATTGGCAAACAGATCCGAGGCGCAACACGGGAAAACGCCCTCGATTTCGTTTGGGGCTATACCATCGTCAACGATGTGACGGCACGCGACCTTCAGGGCAAATACAGCCAGTGGCTGATCGGCAAGTCCCAGGACACGTTTTGCCCGATGGGACCGATTGCCGTTACCGCTGATGCGTTTGACCCGCAATCGGCGAGAATTCGCTGCCTCGTCAATGGCGAACTGCGCCAGGATGCATCCATCTCCGATCTGATCTTCGATATTCCCCGGATCATTTCCACAATCTCCGCCGGCATCACGCTTCAGCCCGGCGATATCATCGCGACCGGAACACCAGCTGGCGTCGGAATAGGTTTCACGCCGCCGCGCTATCTTGTTCCCGGAGACAATGTGCGGATTGAAGTTGACGGAATTGGTGTTCTCGAAAACCCGGTAGTGGCATACGGCAATGGCGCTTGACGTAACGACCGGCATTTTTTGCGAGATTTCACCCGCAGCCCCCGGCGGGGACAAGGAACTGGCGCCGATTGTCATGATCCCCGGCCTTGGCGGCGGAGCCGACAGTTTCGAGCCGTTGCTGGGAGAACTGGCGAATTACACGATATTGCGACTTGAGCTTCCCGGCACCACGCGTGCACCGCTTGGCGGGAGACATGTTTCGATGGGTGCGCTGGTGGATGGCGTGATCGAGTTCCTGCGCATCCGGCAAACAGGCGCGGTGCATCTGGTTGCCCATTCCATGGGAACGCTGATCGCCCAGGAAATTGCATTGCAACACCCTGATCTGGTTCGCTCCCTGGCATTGTTTGGAGCGCTGGTTGAGCCGAGTGCCCCCGCCAGGGCCAATTTGAAGGCGCGGGCAGCAACCGCCCGTTCAAGCGGAATGGCTGATATTGCTGCCCAGGTAAGCGATGGCGGGACTTCGGCTGTGACCAAACAGCTGAACCCTCAAGCTGTCGGGCGCATCCACGCCTCACTCATGCGTCAGGCCCCGGAAGGCTATGCCCGCCATTGTGAGGCGCTTGCCAATGCGAGGGCCAACGATTTCGCCCGCATCCGTGCGCCAGTGCTTCTGGTTACCGGCGATTCGGACCGCGTCGCACCGCCGGAAATGGCTCGCCAGATCGCGGCATCGATTGACGGTGCCTCGCTTTCCATTCTCAAGGATTGTGGCCATTGGCCCACCCTCGAAATGCATCGCGAATCCGCCCGCCTTCTGGTCGGGTTTCTTGGCCGTCTGACCAGCCGCGTCAGTACAGGCATATCTGTCCAACCAACATTGCAGGAAACCACGACCGTGAACGCTCCCTTGCCCAGTGCCGCGACAGGCTGGAACAACCGCAATTCGAACCGCACCCTGTTCAGGAATGTTCGCATCATTGATGCCACGGGCGAGCGCGCATTTTCCGGCGAAGTGTTGGTGGAGGACAACCGGATCCGCCAGATCAACCGGTCAATGTCGAATTTTTCCACACCGGCAAATGCGATCGGTTCGGCGTCTGACGCCATGAATGTGGTGGATGGCGGTGGCGCCACCCTGATGCCGGGCATGATTGACGCCCATTTGCATCTCTCCTGGAACAACGCGCCGGGCATTGATCCCATCCAGATGATGGAAACCGAAGAGCACATGCTCGTCACCATGGAGATGGCGAAGCTGGTTCTCGATGCCGGCTTCACTGCCGGCAGGGGTGCTGCCTCCGCCAAACCAAGGCTCGATGTTGTCGCCAAGCGGTTCATCAATGAAGGGCGTTTTCCGGGTCCGCGTTATCTTGCTGCCGGTCCTGAAATCACCACCGTCGGCGGCCTTGGTGATTCGGCTCCATCCCACATTCCACATGAAGGGCTCAACCTTGGCTGGGTCGTTTCGGGGCCGGAAGAAGTGCGCAGGGCTGTTCGCCAATTGATCAAATACGGCGTTGATTCGATCAAGCTCAACCTGTCGGGCGAAGCGATCACCGGCATGGGTGCGGAAGAAACGCCGATGTCGGAAGAAGAGGTCGCCATGGCTGCCTCCGAAGCACGCTGTCGCAACAAGGTGCTTTCGGCACATGCGCGATCCTCAGGTTCGGTCAAGCAATGTATCCGGCATGGCATCCAGAACATCTATCACGCATCCTTTGCCGACGAAGAAGCCCTCAACATGCTGGAGGCTGCTCGCGACCGCCATTTCGTGGCTCCAGGCATTGCGTGGCTGATCAATACCGCCAGACATGCCGAGCCTTGGGGCATCAAGCCGGGTTCACCACTTGCAGAGGAATATGAGCGCGAACTGGCGATGTGCGTCGATACCATGAAGAAGATGCACCGCCGCGGCATTCGCATCTGTATTGGCGGCGACTACGGCTTTGCCTGGACTCCGCAAGGCACCAATGCCAGGGACATCCAGACCTTTGTCGAGATGCTTGGCTTCTCGCCGATGGAGGCCATTCAGGCCGCGACCAAGCGTGGCGGCGAGATCATGGGAATGGCAAACGAACTTGGCATGATCAGGGAAGGCTATCTTGCCGATCTGCTGCTTGTCGATGGCGATCCACTGGAAAATGTGGCCATCCTGCAGGATCGCAATCGCATCCGCGCGATCATGAAGGATGGAAAGTTCCACAAGGCACCACAGGCGCTTTGAGGGCGTGGTTGCCCCGGAAGTACCGGGACAACCCTGGCCGCTACAAATCCAGAACCAGTTGCGGCACACCGTTCGAGGTCTTTTCCGCTGTTGTTCCATCCTGGTTGATGGTCGCAGAGATACGGCTGCGAAAAGCGGAGAAACTTTCGAATGTCACCACGTCCACGGGCTCGTCAAACTGCAGCGTGATGCGCCAGCGTCCCGGCGTCAGCTGCGTTGCGACAGCGAGTACCGTCGCGATGAACTCTTTGCCTAGATAGCGCCCTGTCACGGTCTGGCCGATGGCCACCGGCGGTCCGGCCGGACGGTTGCCGCTGACGGGACGTCCTGCCAGCGCTGCGAGCGTGTTCCAGTCGCGAACACCATGCTGTTTGGCAATGAGTTCCAGCGCCTGCGCATGGCTGATCACCTGACCGGCATCCGCCAGCGTCGAACGCAGGCGCTTTGCCTGCTCCTTGAGCTTCTGGGTATCCGGGAGTGTATTGTTTTCCAAAATCATGACAGCACCTTCAATCACCGCCTGCGAACAATCGCGGCGGCGCGCCTTCATGCATATCTACCGGCTGTACCTGCATTGCAGCCTGCCGCATGAATCTGGCAAGTTGCTTCATGTTCAAAAGGGGGCTTCACCAAAGGCTTGCGCCTCGCAGGCGGCGGGCGCCCCGCGCCCTTCATGGCGCTCAGTTAGGTGTTGA
>JAGRLM010000321.1 GCA_020441795.1 Nitratireductor sp. | reverse complement strand
GTCCGCACGCTTCATTCCGTATACGGACTGGACAAGCAATAGCCATATGACGGTTGTCCCTTGCAGTGAATGCTTGCTGCAAGGCGGACTGCCGTAACCCTGCCTTGGCCGAAAAGCCGAAAGGGCGTGATGTCAAAGATAGGTGCAACAACCGGCCCACGCGTATTGCTGAAGCGGCTCCGCGAAGTCATGGCGGAATCGCTCGGTGCGCAGGAGCGTCTGGACAAGATTGTCAGGCATATTGCTGCCAACATGGTGGCGGAGGTCTGCTCGGTCTATGTCCTGCGCGCCGACAGTGTGCTTGAATTGTTTGCGACACAGGGCCTCAATCCCGGCTCGGTGCACGAAGCTTCGCTGCGCGTTGGTCAGGGCCTTGTCGGCACAATCGCCGCAACTGCCCGTCCGCTCAATCTCGACAATGCGCAAAGCCATCCGGCCTTTGCCTATCTGCCGGAGACGGGCGAAGAGATCTATCATTCCTTTCTTGGTGTTCCGATCCTGCGTTCCGGTCGTGCGCTCGGGGTTCTGGTCGTGCAGAACCAGGCGCGCCGCCACTATCGCGAGGATGAGGTGGAGGCACTTGAGACCACGGCCATGGTCATTGCCGAGCTGATTGCAGCGGGTGAACTTGAAGGTCTCAACAAGCAGGGCACCAAGCTTGACCTGTCCCGGCCACTGCAGTTGTCGGGCACCGCACTCGCCGAAGGGCTGGGGCTTGGCTATGTGGTGCTGCACGAGCCCCGTGTCGTGGTGACCAACCTGTTCAATGAGGATGCGGCTGCCGAAGTCGAGCGTTTGCACCTGGCGCTGGGCCGTTTGCGGATATCGATCGATGATCTTCTGGACAGGCGGGAAGTCGCCACCGACGGGGAGCATCGCGAGGTTCTTGAAGCTTACCGGATGTTCGCCAATGACCGTGGCTGGGTTCGCCGAATGGAGGAGGCCATTGCCAATGGCCTGACTGCGGAAGCGGCCGTCGAAAAGGTACAGAGCGACAATCGTGCCCGCATGTCGCGCCATGCCGATCCCTATCTGCGGGAACGGTTGCATGATTTCGATGATCTGGCATTCCGTCTGCTGCGTGAGCTGGTCGGCAGGCCGCATGGGCCGATGCAGGAGGAATTGCCGCGCGACTGTATCGTTGTCGCCCGCAATATGGGCGCAGCCGAACTCCTCGACTACAGCCGTGAAAAGCTGCGCGGGCTGGTAATCGAGGAGGGAACACCCACAAGCCATGTGGTGATTGTGGCCAAGGCATTGGGGATACCGGTCGTCGGCCAGATTGGCGATGTTGCTGGCATGGCGGAGAGCGGAAATCCGATCATTGTCGATGGCGATGAGGGAATGGTTTTCCTGCGTCCGCCTGCTGATGTGGAAACCGCTTATGTCGAGAAGGTGCGGTTTCGCGCCAGCCGCCAGGCGCAATTTGCGGCCCTTCGCGATGAGCCGTCCGTGACCAGGGATGGAGTGTCGATAGAGCTGCACATGAATGCGGGCCTGGCGATGGATCTGGCACAACTGGAGCTGTCGGGTGCAGCTGGGATTGGCCTTTTCCGCACGGAATTGCAGTTCATGGTGGCGTCGCATTTTCCGCGTCTGGGCGAACAGGAAAAATTCTACCGCAGCGTTTTGAAAGCGGCCGGAGACAAGCCGGTAACCTTTCGAACCCTTGACATTGGCGGAGACAAGGTGCTGCCCTATGGCAGGATGTTGCAGGAGGAAAACCCCGCCCTTGGCTGGCGTGCCATTCGCCTGTCCATTGACCGTCCCGGCCTGATGCGGGGCCAGATCAGGGCCCTGTTGAAGGCAGCATCTGGCGTGAAGCTGAAGGTCATGCTGCCCATGGTCACCGAAATTCGCGAGATCAGGCGGATCAAGCTGCTGATCGAGCGGGAAATGGCTTTCCTCTCCCGCTTCGGCCATGCCTTGCCGTCGGATTACAAGCTGGGCTGCATGATCGAGGTTCCATCCCTGCTCTGGCAGATGGATGAACTCATGGACGAGGTGGATTTCATTTCGGTCGGCTCGAATGACCTGTTCCAGTTCATCATGGCCAGCGACCGTGGCAATGCGATGATTGCCAACCGCTTTGACCCGTTGAGCCGATCCTTCCTGCGGGTTTTGAAAAGCATTGCCGACAAGGCAAATTCGAGAAACATGCCATTGACACTTTGCGGCGAGATTGCTGGCAAGCCGCTTTCGGCGATGGCACTTTTCGGGATTGGTTTTCGGTCCGTGTCCATGGCGCCCTCGGCCATTGGTCCGGTAAAGGCAGCCGTTCGCCAGCTTGATCTTGGCAAGCTCAGTTCCATCCTGCTGCCCGAATTGGCACGGCCTGTTTCAGATGGAACGATACGGGAATTGCTGATGCGCTTTGCCGGGGAAAATGGCATCCAGTATTAGCGATGCTCCGTTAGGCCCGAATTGCGCTGTATCCCATCAGAATTGGCAAAACCGAATGATTCCTGACGAAAAACTCAACCAGATACTGCATCGCCACGCTTCGCTTGAGCGGGACATGGCGGCCAATCCCGATCCCGAGACCTATGTGAAACTGGCTTCCGAATATTCGGAACTCGGCGCAATCGTCGAAAAGATCAAGCTTTTGCGCAATGAGGAACAATCCCTAAGCGGGCTGGACCAGTTGCTTGGCGACAAGGCGACGGATGCCGAAATGCGCGAGCTGGCGGAAGTCGAATATCCCGATATCGAAGAGCGGATCGAAAACCTTCGCAATGAAATCCAGATCATGCTGCTGCCGCGTGATGCGGCCGACGACAAGAGCGTAATCCTGGAAGTCCGGGCAGGCACGGGCGGATCGGAAGCTGCTTTGTTCGCTGGCGATCTTTTCCGCATGTATGAACGCTATGCTGCCGAGCGCAAATGGAAAGTGGAGGTGCTTTCCGAAAGCGAGGGCGAAGTTGGAGGCTACAAGGAAGTCATTGCTGCCATCAACGGGCGCGGCGTTTTTGCCAAGCTGAAATTCGAGTCAGGCGTGCACAGGGTGCAGCGTGTTCCCGAAACCGAGGCTGGTGGTCGCATCCATACATCGGCGGCTACTGTTGCCGTCCTTCCCGAGGCCGAGGACATCGACATCGAAATCCGCAACGAGGATATCCGTATCGATACGATGCGTGCCTCCGGCGCAGGCGGGCAGCATGTCAACACGACCGATTCGGCGGTGCGAATCACCCATTTGCCGACCGGTATCGTTGTGACGTCATCGGAAAAATCGCAGCACCAGAACCGTGCCAATGCCATGAAGACGCTCAGGGCCAAGCTCTATGACATGCAGCGCCAGAAAGCCGATGACGAGCGGGCCAGCGCGCGTAAGGGACAGGTCGGATCGGGAGATCGGTCAGAACGTATCAGGACCTATAATTTCCCGCAGGGCAGGGTCACCGATCACCGAATCAACCTGACGCTCTACAAGCTCGATCGAATGATCGAGGGCGAGGGGCTGGACGAATTGTTCGATGCCCTGACAGCAGACCACCAGGCAAGCCTGCTGGCAGAAATGGGCGAGGAGGCGTGACACTGAACTGGCGTGCAGTCTTCGAGGACGGGCGCCGGCAATTGCTGGATGCCGGTATCGAAGATGCAAGTCTTGATGCGCGATTGTTGCTGCAGCATTCCGGAAATATGGAACATTCGCGTCTCATTTCACTGTGGCCCGATCCTTGTCCTTCTGCAGTCGTCGAAAACTATTTAACGGCGATTGCCCGCAGAATCGCTGGGGAACCGGTTTCGAGGATCATCGGCCAGCGGGAATTCCTCGGGCTTGATCTGGCAATTTCGCCCGATGTTCTTGACCCGCGCGCCGATACCGAATTGCTGGTGGAAACGGTCCTGGCCAAAGCACGGGGTTCAAAAATCCGGTTTTGCGACATCGGGACCGGCAGCGGTGCAATTGCGGTGTCGATACTCAAGCACCGTCCTGAAGCGGAATGCGTTGCGACCGACATCAGCCCTGCTGCGCTTGAAATGGCGAAACGCAATGCGGAATATCATGGGGTTCTGGATCGGGTTGAATTCTGCCTTGGCAGCTATTTGCAGCCGCTTCGCGGTCGTTTCGACATTCTTGTCTCCAATCCGCCCTATATTTCGCGTGAAAGCATTGCCCAACTGGCAATCGAGGTGCGCGGTCATGATCCGCTGCTGGCGCTGGATGGCGGCTCGGATGGCCTCGATGCTTATCGGGCAATTCTTGCCGGCGCAGGCGATGTGCTGGTCAAGGGAGGTTCCATCTTTCTGGAAATCGGATTTGACCAGGCTGCTGCTGTGACCTCACTGGCTGAGGGCGCGGGTTTTTTGCAGGTCGAAGTCCTGAAAGACATT
Source organism: Nitratireductor sp. (assembly GCA_020441795.1). Lineage (GTDB taxonomy): Bacteria > Pseudomonadota > Alphaproteobacteria > Rhizobiales > Rhizobiaceae > BOKV01. The sequence continues at coordinate 2,158 of JAGRLM010000321.1, read as the reverse complement.
GCCGGCCACGACAGGGTGTTGTCAGCGCGGTGGCCCGGATGACGGGTTGGGAAGTTCTTCACATTGTTTGCAGAAAAATGTCTGCCCTGCAGAAAAAGCTTGGATTATGCGTTGCAAAGCTATAATTTCATCTCGTGCAGTGACGACTAGGCGAATCGTGCAGCTGCCTTTCAGTTCCCGACCATATGAAACGTGATTTCGGCAAACAGGATTTGCAGGGGCATGTCGGGTTCAAGAAAGCGGACATTTCTGTTTGAGCGTTTTTCGTTCGAGCGAGGGGATTGAAATCCCCGTTGGTGCTTTGGTGCTCTTTCAGGGTGTGCAAAGGCCATGTTCGCAGATGTCGCCATCCAAGCGTATCTTTCAAGATGAGAAGTAAATGAGGCCACAACAGCAGAAGAACAGGATGCGGGGACGCGGACGCAAACAGCCCAACCCGCTGAGCCGTAACTATGAAAGCAATGGCCCGGATGTGAAAATCCGCGGAAACGCTTCTCACATAGCTGAAAAATATTCGCAGCTTGCCCGTGATGCGCAATCGGCGGGCGATCGCGTGATGGCAGAGAATTACTTGCAACACGCCGAACACTATTATCGCATCATTGCGGCTTCCCAGCCCGTCCAGCGCAGTGATGAGCAACCGGGTGCCGGTTATTCCCGCAATGGCCAGTCTGATTATGACGGCGATGATGATGAGGGATATACCGACAGCGCCATGGAAGATCGGCCGCTGCGCAGCAATGAAGGCCGGGATGAAGGCCGTGGCAATGACAATCGCAACGACAATCGTAACGACAGTCGCGGCAATGAAAATCGCGGGGCAGAGCGCAACTCGCGCAGTGATCGCGATGGCCAGCGCAATGACAGGCAGGGTGGAGACAATCGTCGCAATCAGGCTGCATCCTCCCGCAATCGGGATGAAGGCAATCGCGACGACAACCGTGGCAATGAAAGCCGTGGCAATGACAACCGCCGTGACGAGCGGGACAGCGAAACGCTGGATCTCGATGGTGATGATCAGCCAATGGCGCAGATTGATACGGTAGGCGAAGCGCCTGCTGCGCGTGAGCCTCGCAACCGGGATGATTCGCGGACGCGCAGGCGGCCCCGTGGCGGTGAGACAGATGCCGTTGAAGCTTCATCCAATGGTGAAGCAGCCAGTGAACCTGCACCGCGTGCCGCAAGGGCAAAGCGTCCTGCACGTCGCGAAGGCAAGTCGGCAGATGCGGCAGCACTTCCAGAAAGCCTGTTCGCACCGATCCCTTCAGTGCCAGCTTCAGTATCTGGTGAAGTTGCCAACGACGAATAAGCTTCACACAGCATCGTGAAATTGTGAAACCCGGCCTCGCGCCGGGTTTTTTCGTGTTTGCAATCAACTGGCCAAATGGTTGCCCCTGGAGAGTTCCGACCCTTTTACCGATGCTTTCGGCTTCCTATATCTTGCTTGAAGGCTTGCCGGATTATCGGGAGCCGATCCGCAACATTTCCCCGGTGCTGCAATGCGGGCCCGGGAAATCAAGGGAGTTATAAAAATGAATATCGAGAAATACTCGGACAGGGTGAAAGGTTTCATCCAGTCGGCACAGACAATGGCCCTGGCCAGGGGCCACCAGCAGTTTCTTCCCGAACATATCCTGAAGGTTCTGACGGACGACAAGGAAGGTCTTGCGGGTTCGCTGATCGAGCGGGCAGGCGGACGATTGAAAGATACGCAGGTGGGTGTGGATGCTGCCCTTTCGGCAGTTCCGACCGTCAGTGGCGGGAATGGGCAGCTTGTCATGACGCAGCCGCTGGCGCGCGTTCTTGATACTGCTGAAAAGGCGGCAGAAAAAGCCGGTGATTCCTTCGTTACCGTTGAGCGTCTCCTTTTGGCCCTCGCCATCGAGAAAACGGCTGCAACATCTGCAATACTGGCAAAGGCCGGTGTCACGGCAAACGGGCTTAATCAGGCAATCAATGAAATGCGCAAGGGCCGTACGGCAGACAGCTCCAATTCGGAAGCCGGCTATGACGCGTTGAAGAAATATGCGCGGGATCTGACGCAGGACGCCCGCGACGGAAAACTCGATCCGGTCATTGGCCGCGATGAGGAAATCCGGCGTGCTATCCAGGTGTTGTCGCGGCGTACCAAGAACAACCCGGTGCTGATCGGCGAACC
>JAGRLM010000320.1 GCA_020441795.1 Nitratireductor sp. | reverse complement strand
CCAAATATGTCTGCATCGGCGGCCTCGGTCTCTGACGACCATGGGGCAGGGCAGCGGGAATTCCTGACCGGCCTATCCCTTGCCTGAAATCGGAAATGAAAAACCCGGCAGGATCACCTGCCGGGTTCTTTTGTTCAGCAACAATGTTTCGCGGGCAACGTATCAGGCTGCAGCGTGAAACAGCCGCTGATTGATCATCGGGCTGTTCGAACCCTTCGAAATGAACTTGGCAACTGCCAGCACGGCGAGATCAACCAGTGGCTCGATCAGGATCACCGCCATGTAGGCGCCACCGAACAGGCTGATGGCATTGATGTTTTCCACCGCAAAGCCCTGGCCATAAAGTGCCCAGAAGGCAACCCAGGCCACGACACCGCCCTGATAGGATGTCGAAAGCGCCAGCGCCTGCCAGTAATTGACATCAACATATCTGGTCTTCTCGCCAATGACCTTTTTGGCCAGCAGGCTGAGGGCAAACAGCGGTACGATAAGCGTGGTTACATTCATGCCATATTGCGGCAGATCGAATGGGGCAAAGAACAATCCCTGCAAGAGAAGGCCCGAGACAAGCCCGATGGCTGCGGGGCCGGCACCGAAAATCAGGAACAGTGTCGAAGCAAGGATCAGATGGACCTCGGATACGCCGACCGGATAATGCGGGAGAACCTGAAAGAAGCTCAATACTAGCCCGGTTGTTGCAAGGCTTCTTGCTGCCAGCGCTGTAGCACCACCGTCCTTGCGGATCGTGTCGACAGCCATCTTGCCTGTCAGCGCCAGCGCGCCAATTCCGGTTGCGTAGCTCAGGATGATTTTTGCGCCATCAACGACGCCTGGTTCGATATGCATGGTCTTTTCCTCTCCGCACCCACCGTGCGTGTTTTGGTTTTGCGCCTTGGCGCTGTTGTTTGATGGCAGGTCTCCTGGCTCGCGGATCTGTGCGTTCCCCGCCTTCCCGGCATGTCACCAGTGGCATAATGGGGTTGCAATCCGCCCACAGTTGCGGGGGCAGCCACGGACTTGGTCCCTGATGGGTACATCGCACCGTGTTCTCTATTACGTTCGCCAGAATTTCCATCCCGGCAAAACCATCAACAATACGATTACAATGGCGATAGCCTCAATACAAGTGGGCTTTGTCGTGCCGCTCACGCGTAGCTGATGACGATGATACCGGCAACAATCATGGCTGTTCCGATGAAAAACGGCACTGACAGCGTTTCGCTGAGCAGGAAAAAGCCCAGCAACGGCACAATGATGAAGCCCGAGGCCATGAAGGGATAGGCTTTTGAAATATCGGTTTTCGACAGGGCAATCACCCACAGGAATGACGCAAACCCGTACAGCGCCATCGCGCCAATGAAATGCGGATTGAAGGCGATGCCGATCAGGTCCTTGCCAATATTGCCGGTAAGGTTCTTCCCGGCCATCTTGAACAGGAACTGGCCGAAAGAGATCATCACCGGAACGATGATGAGGAGTGCAAGGTCAATGCGCATCTGTTTTCCAGCCGGCTTCAGGTCAGGTTGTAGAACATGCGCTTGATCTCCGCGCGCATTCTGCGGATGGAATCAAGCACCACCGCAGCAGTCATCGACAACATTGACACGATCATGACACCGGTTGCCAGGATTGCGGAAGCATAGGCCTCGACGCGCCCGGTTTGCGCAAATTGGACAAACACAGGGATTGCGATCAGTACGGACAACAGCATGCCTGCCAGTCCGATTGCGCCAAAGAAATACAGTGGCTTGTATTCCTTCAACAAGACGATGATCGTTTTCAGGATGCGTGCCCCGTCGCGGAAAGTCGACAACTTGCTTTCCGATCCCTCGGGCCTGTCTTGATAAGGCAAGTCAATTTCAGCCACCGGAAGGCGCAACTGCGAGGCATGCACGGAGAGTTCGGTTTCAATTTCAAAACCGGCGGAAACTGCCGGGAAACTCTTGACGAAGCGGCGCGAGAAAGCCCGGTAACCCGAAAAGATGTCGGAGAAATCCTGGCCGAACAGGCGTGAATACAAGACGTTGAACATCCGGTTGCCAAAGGCATGACCGGCACGCTGGTGCTTTTCGGCGGCTCCGATCCGCGCGCCGACGGCCATGTCTATGCCCTCACCGATCACCTTGTTGATCAGCAGGTCTGCCTGGCTCGCATCATAGGTATTGTCGCCATCGACCATGACATAGACATCGGCATCGATTTCCGAAAACATGCGGCGTACCACATTGCCCTTGCCAGCGCGTGTTTCGCGGCCAACCACAGCGCCTGCCGCGCGGGCGATGTTGGCAGTGTCATCGGTGGAATTGTTGTCATAGACATACACCGTGCAACCAGGCACTGCGCGGCGGAACCCTTCGACCACGTCGCGGATGGTCACCGCTTCGTTCTTGCAAGGTACGAGGATTGCGATCTGCTTGTCGCGGGCCATGAGCATGGATCTTCTCTCCGACTGTCCGTTAACCCAGTCATACGGCCTGAGACGTAAAAACTAAATTAATGTTTAGAGCAGAACCTTGCAGCGCAGGCCGGTGCTGTCCGGCAATCTCAATTCAGCGGAACCAGAACATGGCCGAATCCGGCAAATCCGTATCAGCGGAAGCAGCAGGTTGGCAGCGTCTTGCCCTGTGGACAGTGCTTTTCCAACTTGCCTGGTACTGGCGCAAGATTCCGGAACTGCTGTTTCAGGGAGCCATGCCCGACACCGACGACTATGTCAGACTGCAGCAGGTTCGCGACTGGCTGGGCGGGCAGGGTTGGTATGATCTCGTGCAGCGTCGCATGGACCCGCCAGTGGGCGCCGATATACACTGGTCGCGCCTCGTGGACTTGCCGATTGCCGGGCTGATCAAATTCTTCTCGATCTTTTGTGGTGAGCAACTTGCCGAACGTCTGGCAGCCCTTGCCTGGCCGACGATACTTCTGGTTCTCACGGTTCTGGTGATCGTGCGCGTCTGTCGCTCCATCTCCTCCGATTTCAATCCGCTCCTGGCGCTGCTGTTCACGGTAACCTGCATCACCGCGCTGAGCGAATACATGCCGGGCAGGATCGATCACCATTCGGTCCAGATCCTGTTTTTCACCCTGACGCTTCTGGGTCTCGTCAATCCGGACAAGCGCTGGAGTGGCTGGCTGATTGGGGCAGCCATGGCGGTGTCAATTTCGGTCGGTCTCGATTCGGTCCTGCTGTTTGCGCTGATGCTGGCATGGCTTGGGCTGGAATGGTCACTCGGCATCGATCGTCACGGTGAGCGCATCAGTCGTGTTGCTGCAGGTCTTTCAATCAGCGCCCTGGTCCTGTTCATCTTCAACTTTCCCCCACAACGCTGGTTTGAAGCGCGTTGCGATGCCAATTCCCTGGTCTATTTGAGCGCGCTTCTGGGCATTGCTGCCGGGTTTGGCGGTCTCGCACTGATGTCAGGCCGTCTGGTTTTCCGCACGCAAATGCAGACCACGATCGTCCGCCTTGGTACTGGCGCAGTTGTCGGTAGCACCTTGTTGCTCGCCTTGTGGCATGCGTTTCCCCAATGCGCATCCGGACCCTACGGGGCGATCAGCGACGAGTTGAAGACCCGTTGGCTGGTCAATGTCGCAGAGGCCATGGGCCTGTTCACGATTGTCGGCAAATACCCCGAACTCTGGTTTTCCGGCATCGCCTTTTCCTTGTTTCTGGTGCTGATCGGCGGGCTGGTTGTCTGGAAAACCCACAAACAGGCACCGCAAGTCGTGGCCATCTACGCAATGGTCGTGCTTTCGGTTGCTGCAACCTTCATCCAGTATCGCGCCATGCGGATCGGTATCTTCGCCAGCATTCCGCTCTGCGTTATCTTCGCTCGAATGAGCTGGGACTGGCTGCGCGAAAACTTCAATTCCGGTCGCCATGCACCAGCACTCGCGCAGATATTCGTCATCCTGGCAATGCTGTCGCCAAGCTGGTTTGTCGTGGGCACAATTGTGTTTCCGAAAAATGTGGCGGAACAATCAGCTGCCGTTGTCATTGGCGATGCGATTGCAGCAAATGCAGAAACCCCTCCTGCATCACAGGCGCAATGGCGCAAGGGCGAGATACACCCTATGTGCAACCGGGCGGAACAATATGAGCGCCTTGCGGCATTGCCGACCGGCTATGTGATGAGTGACATCAATTCGGGACCGGTCATCATTGTCGATACCGCCCATTCCGTGGTTGGCGGTCCATACCATCGCAACGAACGCGCCGTTCTCGACATGGTCGACTTTTTCGAGACCGATCTCGAAAAGCCGAGGCAAATCGCCTTGCGCAGGGATGTCGACTACGTCGCCTGGTGCGATCCGGGCAAGCCGGTGACGCCGGAACTGGAAAACAATCCTGCACTTGCCATCCACCTTCTCAAGGGTACGGAGCCCGACTGGCTGGAGCGCATTTCCGGTCCCGATGAGCGGTTGCTGGTGTTCAAGGTCCGGCGCGACCTGCTGCGCTGAGGGCCAAAAGCATAAAAACCGCTGGGTGCAGGAACGATTGCCTTTGCATCACGGGTGCCGTCATGGTAACGCCACTTGCCATTCCACATGAGGGATTGCCGCCATCAAGGCCGCTCCCCGAAATCAGGCAGGATTGGCAATGGCCCGTATCATCGAAACTGCGACAGGCGAATTGGCGCTTACCTTTGACGACGTGCTGCTGCAGCCGGGTCATTCGCTTGTCATGCCGGGACAGGTTGATATCTCAACGCGAATTTCCCGCGATATTGACCTCAATCTTCCCATAATTTCTGCCGCCATGGACACCGTGACCGAATCGCGCCTCGCAATTGCCATGGCCCAGGCAGGAGGCATGGGCGTCATTCACCGCAACCTTACCCCGACCGAACAGGCAGAAGAGGTTCGCCAGGTAAAGAAATTCGAATCAGGCATGGTGGTCAATCCGGTGACCATCGGTCCCGATGCGACCTTGGCCGATGCGCTGGAACTCATGAGCAGCAACCGGATTTCCGGAATTCCCGTCGTCGAACATCGCAATGGCAAGCGCCAGGGCAGGCTGGTTGGTATCCTGACCAACCGCGATGTGCGCTTTGCATCCAATCCGGACCAGAAAGTCTCGGAACTGATGACGCATGAAAACCTCGTCACGGTTCGTGAAAATGTCACACAGGAGGAAGCGCGTCGCCTGCTGCACCAGCATCGCATCGAGAAACTGCTCGTTGTTGACGATGAGCGCCGTTGCATCGGCCTGATCACTGTCAAGGACATCGAGAAATCGCAGCTCAATCCCAATGCCGCCAAGGATTCGCAGGGCCGCCTTCGGGTTGCCGCGGCCACTTCGGTGGGCGAGGATGGAATCGAGCGGGCCGAGAGATTGATTGATGCAGGCGTTGACGTTGTCGTTGTGGATACGGCACATGGCCATTCCCAGCGCGTGCTTGACGCCGTCGCCCATATCAAGACGCTGTCCAATTCCGTTCGCATCATTGCAGGCAATGTGGCAACGGCCGAAGGCACACAGGCACTGATTGATTCAGGCGCTGATGCCGTCAAGGTCGGGATCGGGCCGGGTTCGATCTGCACGACCCGCGTCGTTGCCGGTGTCGGAGTGCCGCAACTCTCGGCTATCATGTCCTGCGCTACGCAGGCATCGAAATCCGGTATACCGGTCATTGCCGATGGCGGCATCAAGTTTTCAGGCGACATCGCCAAGGCGATTGCAGCAGGCGCGTCTGCAGTGATGATCGGCTCGCTTCTTGCCGGAACCGACGAAAGCCCGGGCGAGGTCTATCTGCATCAGGGCCGTTCGTACAAATCCTATCGCGGCATGGGGTCCGTCGGCGCCATGGCACGCGGCTCGGCTGACCGCTATTTCCAGGCCGAAGTGCGTGACACGCTGAAACTGGTGCCCGAGGGCATCGAGGGGCAGGTGCCCTACAAGGGTCCGGTCGGCGCAGTGGTGCACCAACTTGCCGGCGGGTTGAAGGCAGCCATGGGCTATGTTGGGGGCGCAACCCTTGCCGACTTCCAGTCTCGCGCCACATTCGTTCGAATTACCAATGCCGGGCTTGCCGAAAGCCACGCCCATGATGTGACCATTACGCGCGAAAGCCCGAATTACCATCGCAATGCCTGAGCCGGAACACCGGCAGGAACGGAAACAATATCATGAACCCCACTTTGATCCTCTGGCCCATGGTCATCCATGCGCTGGTGACGATGTATCTTTACATTCCCATGAGTCGAGCCCGGGTGCGGACCGTCAAGCAAGGTGCCGTCAAGGGCTCAGTGTACAAGCTCAATCAGGGTGAGCCGGAGGAAAGCCTTCGCTTCACCAATGCGATCCGCAACCAGAATGAGACCGGCGTGCATTTCTATGCAGGCTTGCTCGCGGCCTTCGCCACCGGCCATGCATCACTGGTGCTGATCGTGCTGGCATGGGCTTTCGTCATTGCCAAACTTGTGCATGTCTGGGTGCATGTCTCCACCAACAATCTGCGCCATCGGCGTCCGGTTTTCATGGTCGCCTTCTTTATCCTCGTGATCTACTGGCTGGTGTTCGCCGCCCATCTAGCCGGCTTGGTGAACTGAATGCGGCTCGGGGGCAGGATACAGGCAGCCATCGAGGTTCTTGACGACATCGAGGCCCGCAACCGTCCGGCGTCGATGACGCTCAAGGATTGGGGCTTGTCGCATCGCTTTGCCGGAGGTGGCGACCGTTCGGCCATCGGCAACCTGGTCTATGACAGCCTGCGTCGCAGGGCTTCACAGGCATGGCGCATGGATGATGCGAGTTCGCATTCGCTGGTTTTTGCCACTCTGGCGGGCCAGTGGGACATGACTGCCGACACCATTGCCGAAGC